>NZ_JBFTQB010000786.1:0-3133 GCF_056398785.1 Paenibacillus sp. 01T422
ATGTGACACTGCCCCTACATAACTATTCGGTAGCCGTGCAGCAATTAATCGCGATTGCGAGAGCAGTCAGTATTTCTGCCAAGGTGCTTATCCTGGATGAGCCTACTTCCAGTCTGGACCGAGGGGAAGTCATGCAGCTATTCACCGTTATGACGAGACTGAAGAATGAAGGTTTAGCGATCCTATTCGTGACGCATTTCCTTGATCAGGTGTATGAAATCTCAGATCGAATAACCATTCTTCGTAATGGAGAATTTGTTGGAGAGTATATGGCTGAGAAGCTCTCCCGCATAGATTTAGTTTCCAAAATGATTGGCAAGGACTTGCATTTGCTGGAGGAACTTCCGAAGAGCACGAACGTTCAAAGAATGAAAGCGGAGGTATTACTAGAGGCTTATTCACTCGGAAAAAAGGGCTCCATTGAAGCCACAGATTTAACTATCCATAAGGGAGAAATCGTTGGTTTGGCAGGGCTTCTGGGGTCAGGAAGAACCGAATTTGCGAGATTGCTATTTGCAGCAGATCGGGCAGATTCAGGTAAGCTGAAATTCACGGACTCGAATGAAGCTATCCATTCACCGAGGCAAGCGATTGACCAAGGCATCGCCTTCTGCTCCGAGAATCGCAAAACGGAAGGTATCATTGACGATCTGACCATTCGGGAAAATATAATACTCGCACTACAAGCAACACGTGGCTGGTTTAATGCGATTCCGCGCAAACGTCAGAATGAAATTGCGGACGAATATATCCGTGCTTTGAATATTAACCCTCCTAATCCAGAGCTTCTCATCAAAAATCTAAGCGGAGGCAACCAGCAGAAAGTGCTGCTGGCCAGATGGCTGCTCATGGATCCTAAGTTGTTAATCTTAGATGAACCAACACGGGGAATCGACATCGGCGCGAAAGCGGAGATTCAGAAGCTCGTCCTCTCGCTGTCCCAAAAGGGGATGTCCGTGCTCTTCATTTCGTCCGAGCTGGAAGAAGTGCTTCGGGTCAGTGAACGCATTGCCGTACTGCGGGACCGTAAGAAAGTGAAGGAGATGTCGGGGGAAGAAATTAGTCAGCGTAATGTCATGAAAGCGATAGCGGGGGGCTGAGGAACATGGTTAAGCATCATTTGTTTTGGCCGGTATGCATGTTAGCCGTGCTGCTGTTGTTCAATTTCATTTATTCGCCGAGTTTCTTCTCGATTCAAATGAAGGATGGCCACTTATATGGAAGTTTAATTGATATATTAAACTTTGGATCACCGCTCATTCTCGTGGCTATTGGGATGACCATGGTTATTGCAACGAAAGGCATTGATCTCTCCGTTGGTTCGGTGGTGGCCATATCCGGTGCACTGTCTTGCTTAGCGATTAGTAAAAGCAGTGATCAAAACGCCATAGGCGTACTTCTGCTGTCGATTGCCATTTCACTCGTGTTATCGCTGCTGCTCGGTTTGTGGAACGGCTTCCTGGTAGCGAATGCGGGCATTCAACCGATCATCGCGACGTTGATTCTAATGGTAGCCGGACGGGGGATTGCCCAGCTCATCACAGGAGGGCAAATCATCACCATAACGAGCTCATCTTACAAATATATTGGCGCAGGTTCTCTAGCCACTTTACCATTCTCCATCTTTCTGGTCGCTATCGTATTTTCCGCAGCTGCTCTATTGACGCGGAAAACAGCGCTCGGACTGTTTATTGAATCGGTCGGCTGCAAGCCGACGGCGAGCCGTTTGGCAGGCATTCGCTCCCGTACGGTGATGCTCGCTGTCTATATTTTCTGCGGCGTATGTGCGGGGATTGCCGGCTTGATCTTGAGCTCGAACGTGTCGAGCGCTGACGGCAATAACGCTGGTTTGTGGTACGAGCTGGATGCGATTCTTGCAGTCGTCATCGGCGGCACTTCGCTTAATGGCGGAAGATTCTATCTAACCGGCACGCTGATCGGTGCACTCATTATTCAAACATTGACAACAACGATATATATGATCGGTGTTCCTCCTGAAATTACACTAGTTGTCAAAGCTTTTGTCGTGCTTACCGTTTGTTTAATCCAATCCGAGGCCTTCCGCCAATCCATCGTTATCCGCTGGAAGAGTCGTCATTATCCAGCAGAACGGGAGGTCAAACGCCATGTTGTTTAACCGCAAATATATTCCGATTTATGTGACAATCTGTTTATTCGCCATGATGTATATCGCAGGCTCTTTCCGGTACGCGGGCTTCTTCTCCCTGCAGGTTCTGCTGAATCTGCTCATCGATAATGCCTTTTTATTAATTACGGCCGTAGGGATGACCTTCGTAATTGTCTCCGGCGGGATCGATCTATCGGTCGGTTCAGTGATCGCTTTAACGACCATGATCTCGGCTTCTCTGGTGCAAGCAGGCTGGTCGCCAGTCCTAGTTATTCCGCTCGTTCTCATCATAGGCGCGTTGTTCGGTTGGGGAATGGGGGCCATCGTTTACTATTTCAAAATCCAACCCTTCATCGTCACATTGGCTGGGATGTTTTTAGCGCGAGGGTTATGTTATGTGATCAGCATTAACACGATTACCATCGATAATCCGATATACACGAGTATGGCTCAAACCAAAATACCGCTGCCTGGCGGCAACTTTATTTCGATTAGCGTCGTTATCGCCTTACTTGTCGTTGCAGCAGGCATGTATATGGCACATTATACGCGCTTCGGACGTAATGCGTATGCTATTGGAGGGAGCGAGCAGTCTACAATTCTTATGGGATTGCCTGTTGCCAGAACGAAGATGGGCGTGTATGCGTTCAGCGGGTTCTGTTCAGCGCTAGCCGGTGTTGTCTTCACCTTCTATATGCTTTCTGGTTATGGCTTGCATGCAATGGGGATGGAGCTGGATACGATTGCTGCTGTAGTCATTGGCGGTACGCTTTTGACCRGAGGAGTTGGCTATATTGCAGGTACATTCTTCGGGGTTCTGATACAAGGTGTGATTCAGACTATCGTAAGCTTCGAGGGAACACTTAGTTCGTGGTGGACGAAAATTGCGATCGGCATGCTGCTCTGCTTATTCATTTTACTTCAAAAGGCATTAAGTGAACGGAATTGGTTTACCAGAAAAAGCATGTAACTTTCGTCAAAGGACTTTGAAGGGCAATGAACAAT
>NZ_JBFTQB010000787.1:0-3683 GCF_056398785.1 Paenibacillus sp. 01T422
ATAGAAGCCCAGTGTCCTTTTGAATAACGATAACATCTTCATCTTCATGCAGAATGGACATCCCAGCGAGGGGGATATTTTCCACGATTTTCTCTTTGCTGATTGTTACCGTTTGCTCAGGCTTCAGGGGGTGATTGTAAGCTGTAACGGCTTTTCCATTGACTGATACCTGACCACGGGCAAGGGTGGCTTTCACAGAATTTCTGCCTACACCGGAAAGCTTTTCCAATAAAAAGGGCAGCAGCTCCGTTGCTTCCTTTACCGTATACTGACGAGTATTTGCCTCCGTGACGGCCTTGATTGAAACAGGTTTATGCGTTTGGTTTTTACTGATTTTGAGCTTGGGATTGTGATTTTGGTTTTTGCTAGGGCTTTGATGTTTGCTTTGCTTTTTGGGCATAAAAATGACCTCCTTTTCAATAAATACGCACGCCGATCTAATCGTGTATGTCTAACAATATATCATGTTCATAAAAACAATAGAAACGTTAGCACGGAAATTCCTGTGTGCATAAGCGGAAAGCTCTACTCCTGTAACTTTAGTGTAACCGCCAAAAGCGTATAGTAAGAACTGATCAATAGATTATGCTCCTTACATAGATGGAAAGGCGGGTACTTTTCAAAATGGGAAAATCGACCGATTTCATAACGTTCCGGCAAGCACGCAGGATCTTCATACAAGGGATTCAATTTTTGTATAGAACGTTTTTGTATAGAACGAGAGTAACCACATATGTTCGGGAGCAAACCAGCGAAACGCCGCATTTCCTTACAGATGCAAGTCTCCCTGGCACTAGTCAGGGCTTTCTTGCGGTGACGAACCATTATATCGCATTCTTTGACCGAAATAAAAAGACGATGGAAATATTCTCACTGCTGCACATAACCGGCCTAGGTTTTGATACGATCGATTCTCAGCCCGTTGTCTGGATTGAGGGATCTTTTGAGCAGGGGCCAGGCCGTTATGTGTGGTACGTAGGGTTCATAGAAAGCGATGCCTTCATTGATGAGTACTATAACGCTGTGTTGCCACCGTTTGAAGTTTTGGGGTTGGTGTATGAGGATGTGCTAATCGTCTACCAAAAGTTCCTTCCAGCAACCGCTTTGCAACGAGAACAAGTTGTCATGATTGTTTCGGAGGCTGTTAATCTGGGTTACAGAGTTACCATCGCCAACGCTATGGTTATTGTCAAAACGCCAATGCGCATTGCGAACTAAATAGGAAGCTTTGGAAGGTGCACTCTGCGGAGTGCGCTTTTTCGTATTGAAAGTTTGAATCCCCCAAAAATTTTTGTACAGCTAGTCATATTGTTTAAATGTCCCGTTCCTTATATGATAGAACCTAACATAGAATGGAATGGTGGTGCATCGGTGTCTTTTGCGCAAGTCAATGGCGTTAGCCTATACTACGAATTTATTACATCCACGCGCGACTCCGAAGAAACGATTGTTTTTTTTCATGGTAACGGTTTTGACTCCTCACAATGGGAACATTTAATTGACGGGTTAAAAGAGGATTATCATCTTCTGCTTGTTGATCTGCGTGGATGTGGACAAAGTGAACCAACCTTAGGCGAGATCTCATGGGACCTATTTGTCGATGATATTTATACGCTGATTCGGCACTTGAATCTACCCGATTTTCATCTGATAGGACATGGTTTTGGAGGGGCTTTGGCCATTTTCTTTGCCATCCAGCACCCGAAGTTAGTCAAGTGTCTCGTCCTCATCTCGATTAATGTGTTGTTTCCAGAGATGAGTGGAGGCGATGTCATTAAGAACTATATTGCTTTGATTGAAAAATATGGCATGAGCTATATCCTCCAACATTTCCTGCTCCCTTCCTTGACGGTCTATCCGTTTTGGCATGAAGAAGCTCAGCGATTGTATAACATGTATGTAGACGTGCCTGTTGAAAATTACATCAAACTTTTTCAATTGCAAATTGAGCAACGGCCCATTAACGAATTATCATTCATTCAAAGTCCGACCCTGCTGCTTGCTGGGGAATGTGATACAGTTTATCCTTCTTCTTTCCAAAATATGACGGCCGAGCTTATTCCGGATGCTACGTTTTATATCGTTCCACATGCCGGGAATGCGATATTTATCGATCAGCCTGAAGTAACGGTGCAGTGGATCAAGGGTTTTATCCAAAGGCAGATGAATAGTCCAGCAGCAGTAGCCAAAAGCGTGGAACAATCGGAGATGGCAACCTCCGTCCAACATATGTGGGATTCTTTCTTGCAGACCTTACTCCCTGTTAGAAAAAATATCGAACCCGTCCTGAAAGTGGAACTTTTGTTCGGATTTCGAGTGACTTTGAATGGACAGGAGATTTTGGAGGGATGGAACAAACGGTATGCCCAAAACATCTTAGTCTACTTGGTTTTACACCCTTCTTCAACCAGAGAAGATCTGTGTGATGCGATTTTTCCAACACTGCCGTTGCCCATTGCCCTGAAAAATTTAAAAGTATATCTTAACTATTTGAAAAAGTTGCTTACTTACGATCAAGAACATAACTCCATTTTGAAAAGGGATCGTAAACAATTATATCTGCAGGGCAAGATTGAGTGCGACCTTCTTGATTTTTTTGRACATGTCAAAGAAACCTTGCATCACGAAGATAACGAAGCGGAAATGTATGATAGCTGTAATCGATTATTTCGTTTTATGCGCCAGAAGGTCATCATGCCAGGTATTTTTGACCAATGGTTCATTGAGAAGAAAGCAAGCGCAGAATTCAGGTTAGGCGTTCTTGCGGCTTGGATGTCTGAGCAGGAGAAGAAGAGAGGAAATCTAATGAAAGCTGCCGAATTTAGGAAGCTCGCTAACTATTATATAAGTGAAGAAGAGTAAGAGGGAGCTTAGACAAGCTGCCCTCTTTTTTTATTTGACAGGGATTATTTATGCTTGTGCACAGATAGTGTGCTTCCCATGAAAAATTCGCCCTGCAGCCGCACATGCTCAAAGGGTAAATGGGGGTTGGCAATCCGCCAGAGCATCCGGTCTGCGGCGCGATAACCTGATTCCCGGATGGGCAGCTGCGGGCGTGAACACAGAGGGAGCGTGTCGGACTGCTCGTTGAGCAGCGCGACAAATGAGCATTGCTGCGGAATTAGAGCGCCCATTCGGCGAAGAGTATAGTACACTGGCGCAGCCTCCTCGTCGATGCCGCAAATAACGGCCGTCGGCTTGCGCTGCTGATAGAGCTGCTCGACATCGTGCAGCCAACTGTCTGCGCCATCGCGTTTGGTTGCGTGGTCCTGCGCATCAACACTAATGCCAGCTTCCTTCATTGCTTCGCAAAACGCTTGCCATCGAATAACAAAACCCCTCTGATCTTGCGTATCTCCCACGTACAGAATATTCCGATGTCCCATTCGGGCTAACCTGCGCACGGCCTGGAACATCGCTTCGTAAACATCCCAAATGACACTGTCCACTCTGGATTCTGGAGGGGGGAAATTGAGCAAGATCCGTGGCAGCGGCAGCTCCAGCAGCTTCTGCTCGAGCAGATCGTGATTCATTCGCGGAGCGATGAAGACTCCCTCTGCATATAGCAGCTCCTGATCTTCTGCCCAGCTTTCAAAGTGCGATGGCTTCAGATCCGGCGGGATGAGCAGCGGCTGGACGGTATGTCCGAATTCCATGAATCGCTCATGGAGGCCTTGCAGAAG
>NZ_JBFTQB010000788.1:0-3123 GCF_056398785.1 Paenibacillus sp. 01T422
GGACTGTTGATTTGCTGGTATCCATACCTGGTACTTCACTGGCTACCAGACTCTTCGGATCGCTTGGATTAATGTCCGTCAGGAACTGGAAAGCGAAATGGAAGACATTATGCTGAGAGAACGTAAATTTCTTCTGGTCTTTATTTAGATGAGGCACTTCCATGCCGAGCATATCGATAAAAAATTGATTCGTGACGGACGCGGCTAAACTTTTCATCGACGAAACCGGCGAGGTCGTTATGACTTTATTCTGTAGATAGCCACCTACGCCAACTAGAACAAAAATAGCTAACGTTGCTGCGCTGAGAATAAAGAACGTTTTTCCGACGGAACTGGCGCTCTGAAACGTTTTGCGAACATGGCTGAGATTGAGTGTGGCTGAAGTCCATTTCATAGTCTGATTCCTCCTAAACTATCTTAATTCAATCTATGAAACGAGCCCCGTCGATAGAACCCGAATCGATAGATTTTTTTGATAGTCTAGTCAAAAGGAAATGCAAAAAGTGCCAGCGATCAAGTCGCTGACACTTTCATGTGGTCTTTTTTAACCCGGCCAACTTATGCGGCATTAATAACTCCTGCTAAAACATCGGTAGCCGCCCGAAATCTTCCATACTCGGCGAAATAAGTGATAGGAAATCCAGTTATATTCGTAAAAAGTAGCCTATTTACAGCAAAGAGCAGGAAAAGTCGGCGTTACTTATAAGTAATCCAATCCACCACTCGCTCAGTTGCTCTATTGCTCAGTTCCGCGGGGACACTAAATTAAGGCACCTCGGCTGAAAAATCTGTAAAATCTACTGTTAATTGGAGCTTCTCAGTGCCGGGAAATGGATTAACGGCAAAACTCCAGCTAAAACATCGCATGCACCGCAAATCTTCCATATTCAATGAAATTAGAGGTAGGAAATCCAGTTATTTGAGTAAAATCAGCACATTTGCGGAAATTAACAGGAGAAATCGGCGTTACTTATAAGTAATCCAATCTACCACTCGCCAGTTGCCCAGTTCCTCGGAGATACTCCGTTAAGGGCATCACAGCTGAAATAGCGGGAAATCTGGAACCCTTGAAACCCTGAACCCCTGATATACAACTGAACTCTTTCTCGGCATCGTTTTAACAGTAGTAACTCCCATTACTTCACCCTTGAGCATAATAAAAGGGTACCCTTCGGCTACCCCAGAAACATTATACTAAGAAAAAGAACCCCATCAGGGGTTCTTCGGACTTCCATATAGAACTAGGCCAGAGATTCGAAATCGAATGATCCTTTGGCTACGATTGTTACCCCGCTTGGTTTGTTAAGAACAGTGGGGCCATTATATAGTTTGAGCAAACTCTTATCGGAAGCTTTATGTGCATTTTTGGCGGTTAGTCGATTACGAACTTTCTTCATGTGCTTCAGCATAGAGAATCCTTCCTTTCACAATGGATTTGAGTGAAGACATGAGCTTCGCATTTCTTTCCGATAACTCCATCATGACTTGATGATGATCGCGCTGCGGGATATCCGCTCTTGTTTTGAAATGTATGGAGGAAACGATGGTTGCATGCAGCTTCACGCAATATATATATTCAAACTCGCCGTCTTCTTTATCCTTGGCTCGCCCGAGGTAGATGTTCGTATCTTTGCCGCGATAACATTCCGCTAGGTAGCTGGTAGGGTCATTCACATGAAAGCTATGATTATTGCTGACCTGCCCCGCGCGGCCAAACTGCTGTAAAGTAACCCCGTCATCGAGAAGCTCAAACAACGTTGCAGCCGTCACTTCTTGGAGCTCAATTATACCACAATTGGTATCAAATGTCTTATGGAATTTGTCTAGTACACGGTCATAATCCACGTTTGAAACGCTCAGCGAATCGAGGGCATCAAAGAGGAAACTGCGGATGGCATCATTTTTTTTCATATCCGACGGCTTAATCCGTTTCTTATGCGCAGCGATACTGCTCTTCATCGGATACAGATGAGGGCCTGCCAACTCCCCAATCTCTCTATTGATTTGCGTGTCATCCACTCGCAGCGGATTATAGCCTTCGAGGTACTCTGGCAGCTCACCATCACTGGACATCACAATAAATGTCCTGCTATGCCCTAACTCACCAATACAAAGACCAATGAGTACCAAGAGATTAGCATAAGTTACCATATGCTGCATGTCCTCACGAGTCAGAATGAGCAGTGCAAAATCTGTTTCTTCAACATGCTTTTTGAGCATCTTTAATTTATGCTGAGATGCCGTCAGGACGCCTTGGTTAATAACGGTGACATCAGCCGTGGAAGCTAGCTGCGATTGATAGAATTCCGCCCATAGTAGACTTGAAAGCGAACAACCGATAAAAATTTTAGGTTTCATTTGATTCTCAATCCTAACTCCTTCAACATTCGTTTCACGGTATAAGTGGCAGGTCCCAATCCAGCCATCAAACCGGAAGGATGATCCGCCTTATAAGTAAGCGGTGTCAACCCTATAAGGTCAGTGGCAATATGTAACTCTTCTTTTTCCGGAATAAGAAAGTAGGTTCTTTCCAGGCCAATTTGCCCAATGAATAAACCAAGCTCGAGTATAACGTTATCGCGAACAGTGCTGACAACCGAATCTCTCAAAAGCGTTAAATCATTTGGTTGAAAGACAAAAATAGCAAAATCACTTGCTTGTGCCTGCTTGATTAGCGGAGCTAGCGTTGTATGTGAAGGCGGGAATAATAACTGGCTCCAAACTGTGACATCACAGGAAAAATGGAGGTTAGACTGCAAAGCCTCTGCTACGTCAATGCTTTCAGCAGACGACCCGATGAATAGCTTTGCCAGCTGTGTGCTGCTCACTGAACCACATCCTTATTTTAAGGTGATCGTCAGATACTTCGACGCCTCCCATCTTTTTCCTTCCAGTTCGGGCTAAAAATAGGCAAAAGAAAGAACTGTTTCCACGAATATCGCAGAGACAGTTCTGGCAGTTCTGATTCGTTCAGTGTGTATAAGCCGCTACATTCTCGACGCCTACCGCATCGTGTAGAGCAGCATTCAAACCGCTGGCAATTATATTGGCGATGTCCTCAATAAACTGGTCAATCTCCTTCGGAGTGACTAATAAATCATGGCCAACAGGGTTCAGCACTTC
>NZ_JBFTQB010000789.1:0-3116 GCF_056398785.1 Paenibacillus sp. 01T422
ATATTGATGTGTTGATGGGCGTTTCCTCTAAGTACAATTTGTATCACTTATTGAAAAAGGAAAAAACCATTTGGGAGATCATCCAAAAAGGTTCGAATGATTTGGATTTCATCGCAGGCGGCTCTGGCTTTAATGACTTGCTTCGTCTAACAGATGATGAACTAGATTATTTTGCTGAACAAGTTATGCAGCTTAACGGTTATGTGGATTTCATTATTTTTGACACGGGTGCTGGTTTGTCCAAAGAAACGCTGAAATTCATCCTGGCGGCTGAGGAAACTTTCGTCGTGACAACTCCAGAGCCAACTTCCATTACAGATGCTTATGCGATCATAAAAATGGTTAATTCGATGGGGCACGATGTGTCTTTCAAGTTAATTATTAATCGGGTTACCGATCGAAAAGAAGGCAAGCAAACGGCCGACAAAATCGCTTTAGTAGCCAAACAATTCTTGGGAATCCAGATTCCTACGCTTGGTTTTGTGGAAGATGATGCGTCCGTGTCAAAAGCTGTCAAAAAGCAAGTTCCTTTTTCCGTAGCTTTCCCAAACTCCGTCGCAGCTAGAAGCCTCCAGTCACTTGTAGACGACTATATCAAAGGTTATCGGGTCGTTGATACTCCTTCATCCGGTGTCAAGGGCTTTTTGAATAAAATGATGAAACTTTTGAAATAGGAATTTCGCGAGTTATGTCGAATTAGCACATAAAGGGAGGGAAACAGCATGGCAATATATAACATACTAGTTGTAGATGACTCCGTCTTTATGCGAAAAATAATAAGCGATCTGATTTCAGATAATCCTCAGTATAACATCATTGGAACAGCCAAAAACGGACAAGAGGCTATTGACCAAGTGAAGCTTTTACGACCAGATGCCGTCACAATGGATGTAGAAATGCCTGTGATGAATGGTCTGGATGCCTTGCAGCGCATTATGGCTGAGCAGCCAACTCCGGTGATTATGATAAGCTCCTTAACCGAGGAAGGAGCTTCAGAAACGATTAAAGCGCTTGAATGGGGTGCTGTCGACTTTATTCGAAAGCCATCGGGTTCCATCTCTTTGGACTTATATAAAGTAAAGCAGCTACTGCACGAAAAGCTGCAAATGGCTGTTCGAACCAAGTTGAGATCATTTCAGCCCATTCAGCAGTCGCCGGTGTCACCGAGAAGCGCTTTAGCAACACTTCAACTTAATAAAGTCGGTACGTTGAAACAGCTAGAGACCAAGAAATCATTAACAGAAAGTTCACCGAATTTTGAACATCTTGTTGCAATTGGAACTTCGACGGGCGGACCACGAGCCTTACACCAAGTGATCTCCAATATCCCGGCAGGGTTTCCTGCTCCAATCCTTATTGTTCAGCATATGCCGCCTAATTTCACGAAGTCATTAGCACAACGTTTGAATGACATCTCTCAGATTCAAGTTGTAGAGGCAGCTGAGGGAGATGTGCTCAAAACGGCAACTGCTTATGTCGCTCCGGGAGGTTGGCACATGATTGTGTATAAAGATGTTAACAAAACATACAAAATCAGATTAACAAAAGAAGATCCTCGTTCTGGCCACCGTCCTTCGGTGGATGTCATGTTTGAGTCCTTGCTTGGCATGAAGGAGTTGAAGAGACACATCGTGCTGATGACAGGGATGGGCAGTGATGGCGCCAGAGGAATGCTGTCCTTGAGACAAGAGGGTGCAGAGACAACCATTGCCGAGTCTGAAGAAACTTGTGTCGTTTATGGCATGCCACGAGCTGCTGTAGAAATGCAGGCAGCTATGCATGTAATCCCACAGCACAATATTGCTACCCGCTTGACGCAATGTGTACTTCCTTAAATGATGGAACAATGCAAGCAAGTTACTTAAAGATCCTATTGGAGGTGTGTGGTTTTGGAACTTAGTCAATATTTATCTATGTTTATCGATGAGTCGAAAGAACACTTGCAATCTTTGAATGAGAACTTACTAAGTTTAGAAGGCAACCCTCAAGATATTAGCATTGTACATAATATTTTTCGTTCTGCACATACGTTGAAGGGCATGTCTGCAACAATGGGATTTGAGGACATCGCTTCTCTCACACACGAAATGGAAAACGTTCTGGATATGGTCCGCAACAGTAAAATTGAGATGAATTCGTTCATTTTTGATTGTATTTTCAAAAGCTTAGATTCCCTAGAATCCATGGTGGAAGACATTATTCAAGGCGGTACGGGTAAAGCTGATGTTACTCCGATTGTAGTATCGCTACGATCTATTGTAACAGGTGAATACAAAACGGCTTCAACAACAGTTGTTGCGGCAGTTAAGGAACCTGCTAAAGGAATTGAAGTTGATGAATTTCAATTTTCGATCCTTCAGCAATCTATTGATGCGGGTTTTCTTGTTTTTTACATAGAAGTTAACGTCAATGAGAACTGTGTATTGAAAGCCGCGCGTGCGTATATGGTCTTTGATGCATTGGAGAGAATGGGTGAGATCGTCAAAGCGACGCCATCTGTGCAAGAGATCGAGCAAGAGAAATTCGACCGCTCATTCTCACTCTATTTCATATCCAAAGTTGATCATGCAACACTGGAGAAAGAGATTCTTAACGTTTCAGAGATTGAATCTGCTGTAATTATTACAGTTGATTCTGAGTCATTAGTTGAATTATCTCGTCCCCGCAGTGAAGTTGAGGCGGCAAGACAAGAAATCGCTGCTGCTGTAGCAACCATAGAAGCACCAACTCCAGTAGCTTCTGTAGCGAGTGCGCCGATTGCAGCAGAACCTGCGGCTGCAGTAGCAAAGCCTGCTGCTGGTGGAGCTCCTGTTGCAAGTCGTACGATTCGGGTCGATATAGAGCGTCTCGACGCATTAATKAATCTTTTTAGCGAGTTGCTGATTGATCGTGTACGTCTGGAACAGTTGGCGAGTGAAGTTAAGCGCAATGATTTAACAGAAACAGTTGAACACATGTCTAGAGTAAGCAGCGACTTGCAAAATATTGTTCTTAAACTTCGCATGGTGCCCGTCGACTCTGTTTTCAACCGTTTTCCGCGGATGATCAGGGATTTGGCAAAATCACTAGATAAGAAAGTAGATTTAGTGATCACGGGAGCGGAAACTGAGTTAGAC
>NZ_JBFTQB010000790.1:0-3111 GCF_056398785.1 Paenibacillus sp. 01T422
AGCTACACTCGCCGAGCGAGCGATCCCTTTGTCCTGTTCAGCCATTTATTTCAACTTCCCTTCCTTCTTGAGTCGTACTTCCACCGCTCTCGCGTGACCTTCGAGCCCTTCGTTGCGGGCCAAAGTCATAATCATTTCGCCGTTCGTGATGAGCGCTTCCTTGCTATAGTGAATAACGCTTGATTTTTTCAGAAAATCGTCCACATTCAGTGGGGATGAAAAGCGGGCTGTGCCGTTTGTCGGCAGCACATGGTTCGGACCAGCAAAATAATCGCCGACTGGCTCTGTGCTGTAAGCCCCCAAGAAAATTGCGCCAGCATTCTCAATGCGCGGCAGCAGGTTAAAAGGCTCCTGCACCAGCAGCTCGCAATGCTCAGGAGCCAAGCGGTTGACTACGTCAACGCCCTCGTCCAAGCTGTCTACGAGGAGAATGGCTCCTCTAGTCGCTGTGGAGACCGCAGCGATCGCTTTCTTCGGCAGCACGTCCAGCTGCCGCCATAGCTCTAGCCGAACCGATTCGGCTAGTTCCTGCGATGTTGTCACCAGAATCGCTGGTGACATCTCATCATGCTCGGCTTGCGCCAGCAAATCAGCCGCCACGTATTCAGGGTCGGCGTGTTCATCCGCCAGCACCACGATGTCCGTTGGCCCGGCGATCATGTCGATATCGACGACGCCGAACACGAAGCGCTTCGCCAGCGCGACGTAGATGTTGCCAGGGCCGACGATTTTATCGACCGGCTGGATCGATTCCGTGCCGTAGGCCAGCGCGGCTACCGCCTGTGCCCCGCCTGCGCGGTAGATCTCTCTCACACCCGCTTCGGCTGCTGCCACGAGGATATGCGGGTTGATGCCCTCTTCTCCAGCAGTGGCCGGAGGCGTCACCATCGCAATCTCCGGCACCCCCGCCACGATCGCGGGGATGGCATTCATAAGCACGGAGGAAGGGTACGCCGCCTTCCCTCCGGGCACGTACAATCCGACCCGCTTCAGCGGTCGGATGATTTGACCCAGCAGGCTGCCGTCCGGCTGCAGGTCCATCCATGACGTGCGTTTCTGCTTCTCATGAAACGCACGAATGTTGGCGGCTGCTTGGCGCAGCGCCGCCAGGAACTCGGCGTCGACTTGTGCGTACGCCGCCTGGATCTCTTCGTCGCTGACGCGAAGCTCAGCGACTTCTACGCGGTCGAACTCCTTCGCCATGCGCCGAAGCGCGTCATCCCCGTCCTGACGCACCTCTTCGATGATGCGGCGGACGGTTTCATTTTGTTCCGGTGAGCCGTATTCGACCTCGCGTTTTAATTCAAATTCAGAGGCGGGTAGTATCCGCATATCCATCTCCCTCTCTTTCTAGACCTTCGTCAGCACAGGAAGCACTGCCTGCAGCATATCACACAACCGCTGAATGGATTCGTTCTTCATGCGGTAGCTAACCCGATTCGCAATTAAGCGGCTCGTAATTTGAAAAATCTCCTCTTGCTCCACGAGTCCGTTCTCTTTGAGCGTCTGTCCCGTCTCCACCATGTCCACAATACGGTCAGCAAGACCGATGAGCGGCGCCAGCTCGATAGAGCCGTTCAACTTAATGACTTCCACCTGTTGCCCTTGCTCGCGGAAATATTGTGACGCAACGTTCGGGTACTTCGTCGCAACCCGTGGATTGATCACTTGTTTCCAGTCCGGCAATCCGATTACCGACATGCGGCAGCGTGCAATCCCCAGATCCAGCAGCTCGTAAACGTTACGATTTTCCTCCATCAACACGTCCTTGCCGACAACCCCGATATCCGCTACCCCGTATTCGACATACGTTGGCACGTCCACAGGCTTAGCCAAAATAAACTCCATTCTCGCTTCATGTACGGGAATAATTAATCGGCGTCCTTCTTCCAGATCCTCCGGAATCGGCAGCCCTGCTTTATGAAAAAGCTTCGCTGCCTGTTTATAAATACGGCCTTTTGGCATCGCTACTTTAAGTATGTCATCCACCGTTCCAACCTTCTTTCCGATCGCCGGAGGAAAAGCGCTTAATCTGCGCTCTCTTCCCGCTTTGTGTTTGCCTTATTGTGCCAGCAGCGCAATAACTTCCTGATACACGATGCCCCGCACCTCATAGGAACCATCTTCCTTAGTCAACCGTGCCTTCGACCAAGCTTCTGGCTCGCTCACCAGCTGCGTAATCACAACAGCCGTTTCCTCGCTGCTCCGCTTA
Source organism: Paenibacillus sp. 01T422 (assembly GCF_056398785.1). Taxonomy (NCBI): domain Bacteria; kingdom Bacillati; phylum Bacillota; class Bacilli; order Caryophanales; family Paenibacillaceae; genus Paenibacillus; species Paenibacillus sp. 01T422. The sequence continues at coordinate 2,213 of NZ_JBFTQB010000790.1, forward strand.
GCTTTGGCTAGTTGGAGCGCTTCTTCGCGGTGCTCTGCATCGTAAGCAATCAACACGCGCTTAGGTGTCGCTACAGCCTTTCCGCCAGTCACCTCAAGAATGCGGTTCGTCTTCAACGCAAAACCCGTCGCCGGCGCAGGACGCCCGAACTGGCTTAGCAGATTATCGTATCTGCCTCCGCTGCATACAGGGAAGCCCAGGTCCGCCGCATATCCTTCAAAAGTCATACCTGTATAGTAGGAGAAATCTCCAATCATCGTTAAATCTATTACAACATGCTCGCTTACTCCATAAGCTTGCAGGACATCCCACACTTCACATAGGTGGCGAATTGCATCCTGCGCGATAGGGTGTTGAGATACCATCCGAGCTTGCTCGCAGATCTCATCTCCGCCTCTAAGCCTTAACACGCCGATTAGCTCCCGCTCCACCTCTGGCGTAAGGGCCAGTGACTTAATAGCTTCACGGTATCCAACATAATCACGACCGAGCAAATGCTCTTTCAAGCTCAGCTGCGCATCACTGCGACCTTCCAATGTTTCCTGGAACAATCCGTTCAAGAAACCTACATGCCCGAGTGCTATCTTGAATGTTCCAACGCCTGCTGCTTGCAGTGAAGCAATAGCCAAGGCAACTACCTCAGCGTCAGCCTCTGATGAAGCATCCCCGATTAGTTCAACACCCGTTTGGTAAAACTCTGAATCTCGTCCTGCTTCCTCTTCTATCGCACGAAACACGTTCGAGTGATAGGATAAACGAAGTGGGAACGCATGTTCTTTCAATAAYGATGAAGCTACACGCGCGATCGGAGCAGTCAATTCAGAACGCAAAACCAGCGTTTGACCCTTGCGATCTAGCAATTTGAAAAGCTTCTTATCTTCTGTGGAGCTTGCCACTCC
>NZ_JBFTQB010000791.1:0-3106 GCF_056398785.1 Paenibacillus sp. 01T422
GGTCAGAGGATGCCTACACATCAGTAGAGCAAGACTTCGCACCGCTGATGAATTTCCCGATCTATGGTCGGCCATCGACAAATGGTGAATGGGAAAACAAGATTTTTTGGGCAGGTACAGAGACGGATGCTCACTTCGGCGGGCACCTGGAAGGCGCACTTCGGTCAGCTGAAAGAGTTGTTTCAGAGATTCACGCAAGATTGGGAGGACATGAGCAATGAAAATGATGAAAGCTATTCAAATTCCATCCAAAGGGAAAAGATGGCTCTCGTACAGATTCCAGTGCCACAGCCGGGTGAGAGACAAGTCTTGCTCCGCGTAGAAGCATGCGGTGTGTGCCATGGAGACTCAATCGCTATTAACGGTGCTTCTCCCGCGTATCCCCGTATTCCTGGACATGAGGTCATTGGTATCGTGGAAAAGCTCGGCACCGGTTCGACGAAATGGAATGTTGGTGAGCGTGTAGGCCTTGGATGGCATGGCGGAGACAACCACGTAACTGGCCTAACCTTCGACGGTGGTTATGCGGAATACATGGTGGCTTATGAAGATAGTCTATCCCACATTCCGCTTGGATTGTCGGCAACCGACGCAGCGCCGCTTATGTGCGCAGGGGAAACAACATTCAGTGCACTTAGGAATAGTAAGGCTCGAGCTGGCGATCTTGTCGCGATTCAAGGCATTGGCGGGCTGGGGCATTTAGCGATTCAGTATGCCCAAAAAGCCGGATTCCGCACGGTTGCAATCTCGCGTGGCCGAGACAAAGAAGAGCTCATCCGTCAGCTTGGAGCGCATCACTATATTGATTCCAATGAAGAAGATTCAGCTCGGGCCTTACAAGCATTAGGTGGGGCAAAAGTCATCCTGGCTACAGCGCCAAACGCTCATGCAATCTCTTCTCTCATCAAGGGACTTGGATCAGACAGTGAACTCATTATAGTCGCTGGCTCCGGGGAAAAACTAGATTTGTCAGCCAGTGATTTCTTGAGAGGTCCGAATACGATTAGGGGTTCTTTTACTGGACATGCGCCTGAAATCCAGGATGTCATTAATTTCAGCATGCTCACGAATGTACGGCCAATGATAGAGTGCTACCCGCTTGAACGTGCAAACGAAGCATATGATAAGATGATGGCGGCTTCCACTCGGTTTCGGGCCGTTCTTCAAATTTATGATAGTAAAGGCTAATTGACTGAGTAGGGGGAGAGAGACATGTCGAACGAAACGGTATTGGTTAAAAAATCAATACATGGCAGCGGAGAATCATTAGGGTCATACTTGAATTCCCCTGAGAACCAGCGTCAGCTATACAAAAGAACGATCGTTATTGTCATTGCATCTCAGATGTTTGGTGGTGCGGGATTGGCTGCCGGGATCACAGTTGGGGCGCTGCTGGCACAAGATATGCTCGGCACAGACAGCTATGCTGGTGTTCCGGCATCGCTGTTTACGTTGGGATCAGCCGCTGCAGCGCTTATTGTCGGACGTCTATCTCAACGTTCGGGGCGTCGTGTGGGGCTTGCTGCAGGTTTCTTAACAGGTGGAGTTGGTGCTGCTGGTGTTGTCCTGGCAGCTTTCTTCCATAGTATAGCGCTGCTTTTCCTATCTCTGCTTGTTTATGGCGCAGGGACAGCTACCAACTTGCAAGCCAGATATGCCGGTACGGATTTAGCACTCCCGACACAGCGGRCCAAATCAATTAGTACGGCCATGGTCTTCACAACTTTTGGCGCAGTTGCTGGACCGAATCTCGTAAATTTTACAGGTCGGATCGCGAGTTCATTGGGTGCTCCTGCTTTATCAGGTCCATTCATGCTGGCAACTGTTGCCTATCTATTGGCAGGTTTTGTATTACTTATCTTCCTGCGGCCAGATCCTTTACTCGTGGCCAAATCTATTGCAGAAGCGCAACATGCACAAGATAGCCAGAGCAGCACACCGCAATCAAATACTTCGGCAGTGAGTGTGAATAGACAAGGGATCATGGTTGGGGCATCGGTGATGGTGTTAACCCAAATTGTGATGGTTGGCATTATGACCATGACACCGATTCACATGAAACATCACGGTCATGGACTCGGTCAGGTTGGTCTGGTGATCGGAATTCATGTTGCTGCCATGTATCTGCCTTCTCTGCTCACCGGTTTTCTCGTCGATAAATACGGACGGAAGGCGATGTCCTATGCTTCGGGTGTGACGCTGCTCTTGGCTGGATTACTTTCTGCATTCGCACCAGGTAACTCTATGGTATTTCTCGTTCTTGCGCTTGCCCTACTTGGTCTGGGTTGGAATTTCGGCCTTATTAGCGGCACAGCAACGATCGTCGATGCCACAACACCTGAAACACGCGCCAAGACACAAGGAAAGGTGGACGTTCTAATCGCACTCGCCGGGGCATCCGGAGGTGCATTGTCCGGACTGGTGGTGGCACATTCCAGCTATTCGACACTTTCATTGGCTGGAGGATTCTTGTCATTGCTATTAATCCCAGTTGTCCTGTGGTCTAGGAGGAAGGTTTAATCAATGTCATGAAAGAGCGGGAGTATGCCGCCGATCCGTGTAAGTTAAAGTAGAACATGAGCAGGAAATACTTCATAGTATAAAACCAAACTTTGGACGCAAGCACGTTGTTTGCAAGGATTACCAGCTCTTTAGGGGAAAGGTAATGAAAGAGTCCTTGATAATATGAAGGACTCTTTCATTCTGTAAATAAAAATCTATAACGGATACATACATCTATTTCATTAACCTACAGGCCCTACAGGCTTCTCCCTAACAAGGTACCTACTTGTTTCGCCATGACTTGTGGCGGATAGGGCATGCCGTTTCTGATCCACCATTCAATAACACCTGCATAAGCGGTACCTGCATATTGCAGCATGACATCATCCATTAAATCTGTATTTTTTCCGCTGTCTCTGTCAATTTCACCCTTGAATCCTTGTATAAAAGAGGCAAGAAGCCGTGCTCGAAATGCAGTAGGAGCCCCAGTACTTGCAAGCATGGTTGAGAAAAATAGATAATTCTTCTCGAAATATTCAAAGTAAGGTACTAGAGCCTCGTTCCAATCCAGCTTACAAGCCCACTGATCCATCTCCTCTAACTC
>NZ_JBFTQB010000792.1:0-3719 GCF_056398785.1 Paenibacillus sp. 01T422
CGGTTATCTTGGCTTAGCGTTTCAGTCTGACGACCATCCAATCCTTCTGTCTTCTGCACCGGAATTGATGAAGTGGTCTGAAAGGGCAAACAAGGATCTTGCTGACGGGATTAATTACCGTGAGGTCAACGATCCTCCATTTAATAAACAAGAACGAGATAGACTTAAGCAGCTCCGCACACAATTAGACGCCTATTTAACTCAAAATATGGATAAGTTCATAGTAAGTGAAGGGGTATTGAACGATTGGGATCAATTCATTAAGCAATGTAGAGACAAAGGGGCAACCGAGATTGAAACGATTTACAATACCGCACTTGCAAGAGTGATGAAGTAACTTAATCAAGGGGGGCCTACGGAATGAACGCTATTTTGTGTTCAATGACAACACGTTATCCAGAATTAATAAACTGTTTATCAGATATCGAATTGGGATTTGAGCTATTAAACCATTCGTTTAACCAAGGAAACAAGCTGTTATTGTGCGGTAATGGTGGAAGTGCCGCAGATTGTGAGCATGTTGTTGGCGAGTTGATGAAGGGGTTTATATCCAAAAGGCCGTTGTCCACATCCATAAGCGATCGTTTTGAACGTGAGTTTCCAGGAGAAGGTTTTGATCTCGCCGATAAGCTCCAGGGTGCGCTGCCAGCGATTTCGCTCGTAAGTCACTCAGCTTTGATAAGTGCGTATGCCAATGATGTTGATCCAGAAATGGTTTTTGCTCAACAAGTGTATGGTTATGGCCGCTCAGGGGATGTATTAATTGCGTTCAGTACATCAGGCAACTCTACGAATATCCTTCGGGCTCTACAGGTCGCCAAGGTGCAAGGGTTGAAAACCATTGGTTTCACCGGGGATAGTGGGGGTAAATTAAAGTCTTTATGTGATGTGACGATATGTGTGCCTTGGGAGAAAACACTCGATATTCAAGAAAGGCATCTGCCTATTTATCATGCGTTATGCATGATGTTAGAGGAGGCGTTTTTTCCCAAATGACCTTAGTTGCAGCAATCGATATTGGTGGTACAAAGTGTGCAGTAACTTTGGCAGTTGTAGAACAGGATAACGTTGTGTTTGTGGACAAAATGAGATTTCTGACCCCATCTGGGCCGGACATGGCAATCGGTGAAATCTGTGCAGCGCTTGATGCTCTATTCATTCGTCATCCAGATCAGAGGCCTGAAGCCATAGGCATTAGTTGCGGAGGTCCACTTAACAGCCAAGCGGGCGTTATTCTCTCCCCTCCGAATCTTCCAGGCTGGGATCAGATTGATATCCTATCTCCTTTTCGTGAACGATACGGGGTTCCAGTTGGATTACAGAATGATGCCAATGCTTGCGCCTTAGCTGAATGGCGTTTTGGAGCGGGGAAAGGCTGTCGCAACATGGTCTTTCTTACTTTTGGCACAGGAATGGGAGCGGGGCTTATCCTTAACGGGCAGCTCTATATAGGTACGAATGATATGGCGGGTGAAGTAGGGCATGTTCGTTTGGAAGCCGGTGGACCCTGGGGATATGGAAAGGCGGGTTCATTTGAGGGTTTCTGCAGTGGCGGAGGTATCGCGAAGCTCGCTCGAACGATGTCACTTCAAGCCATTCAGGAAGGCCAACCACCTTCTTATTGCCAAACAATGGCCGATCTGAGTAGTTTGACTGCGGAGAAGGTAGGAATGGCTGCGGAAGCAGGGGATCCTATGGCGATTCAGGTTTTTAATGAGGTAGGCCACCGCTTGGGGCAAGGGATTGCTATGTTAATTGATGTGCTTAATCCGGAGAAAATCGTAATTGGCAGTATATATGGACGACAACACAAGCTGCTGGAGCCTATAGTTATGAGAACACTAAAGCAGGAAGCACTAACTTTCTCCCTAGATGTTTGTGATATCGTGCCTGCTGGGTTGGGTGAGCAGGTTGGGGATTATGCAGGTGTATCTGTTGCAATAGAAATTTTAAATAATGTGTAAGCGTGGGGGAAATAGGGATGGAGAAAGAGATGGAGATAGGGGCGGGGATAGGGATGGAGAAAGAGATCAAGAAAGAGATCAAGAAAGAGATCAAGAAAGAGATCAAGAAAGAGATCAAGAAAGAGATCAAGAAATACGCCCTTGGTGTCGATTATGGTACGGAAAGCGGTCGGGCTGTGTTGGTGGATGTGCATACGGGTGAGGAAATAGCGGCACATGTAACGACTTATGCACACGGTGTCATAGATCGTCAGCTGCCGGGTTCGGAGGCGATGCTGCCGAAGGAATGGGCACTGCAGCATCCGGGTGATTATCTGGATGTTCTTCGTCAATCGGTCCCCGCAGTGCTTCAGCAAGCAGGAATTCCGCCGGAGTCTGTGATCGGCATCGGCATTGATTTCACCGCTTGCACGGTGCTGCCTGTGAATGCGGAAGGTGTTCCGTTATGCTTCTTCGAAGAGTACAGGAATGATCCGCATAGCTGGACGAAGCTCTGGAAGCATCATGCAGCAGCCCCGCAAGCGGAACGAATAAATAATCTGGCCAAAGCGAGGAGCGAAGATTTCCTGCCCCGCTATGGAGGCAGCATTTCTTCGGAATGGCTTCTGCCCAAGCTGCTGGAGACGGCCCAACAGTCGCCGGTTGTATTTGAAGCGGCCGATCGCTTTGTGGAGGCGGCGGACTGGGTTGTATGGCAGCTCTGCGGCGAGCCCGTCAGGAGCAGCTGCTGTGCAGGTTACAAGGGAATATGGCACAAGTTGGAGGGTTATCCATCTTCGGAGTTTCTGAAGCAACTGGATCCTCGATTCGAAAATTTGTACGAGACCAAGCTGGCTGGAGCTGTATTACCCGCCGGATCTCGTGCAGGTGGGTTGGAACCTCGGATGGCCAAAGATCTCGGTTTGCTACCAGGCACAGCTATTTCTACTGCTATCATTGATGCACACGCCGCTGTTCTTGGCTGTGGTGTCACGGAGCCAGGCAGCATGGTTCTGGCTATGGGAACTTCACTGTGCCACATGGTTCTCAGTGATGAGGAACATCTTATTCCAGGCGTTAATGGTGTAGTGGAAGACGGAATTGTTCCGGGAATGTTTGGCTATGAAGCGGGTCAACCGGCAGTCGGCGACATGTTCGCCAGTCGGCGGCTTTCGGCACAAGACGGATCATAGAAACCTTTGAAGAAAGCGGTGTACATATAGAGTCACTTTATGCCTGCGGCGGGTTGCCACAAAAAAATAAGCTGCTGATGCAAATATTTGCCGATGTACTGGGTATGGACATCAGGGTGGCGAAGTCGACTCAGCCTGTAGCGCTTGGGGCTGCCATCTGCGGGGCAGCGGCAGCGGGTAGCCAAGTAGGCGGCTACGACAGCCTGAGTGATGGGATTCGAGCGATGGGACAAACGAAAGAGCAGTTCATTCGTCCGAATAGTGAGCTCAAGGCTGCTTACGACAGGTTGTACGCTCAGTACCGAGTGATGCACGAGGCGTTCGGATTACCTTCTGGCAGCGTAGGGAAGGTAATGCGTGAGCTGAAAAGTATGCGAACTAGCATCGGTGATAGCCATTAAACGTCAGCCTTTGATGCTAAGATGAAGGCGCCGCCGCTCAYTCACACTTTAACGTCGAAAAACAGCGTTAYAGCRGGYTTTATCCRGGTGGAGGGTTCTTCCRSMRGAGATAAGCTTRTTTTTCGACGTTAAAGTGAAGGCGCCGCCGCTCAYTCACACTTTAACGTCGAAAAACAGCGTTA
>NZ_JBFTQB010000793.1:0-4317 GCF_056398785.1 Paenibacillus sp. 01T422
AAATTAGCCTATAATATGAGCCTACATAAAATGGTTGGAATCATTTCTATTCCTCTTTGTATTTGGAATGACGCCTCTCCTATTAATGTTCACTGGAATTATTATGTGGCAATTAAAAGCACGTGCCCGCAGAAGAAGTACGAAGAAAAAATCTAATGAAGCTATTGCCGCGTAACTTAAAAATACATAGTAAAAAGCACCGCGAAAAGCTTTAACGCGGTGCTTTATTGTTGAAAAAATAGAGAATAGCCGTTCAAGACTGCCCATCCCCTTATATTAATTGATAATGATTATAATATTAATCTTTGAAAGACTTTTCTCCTTTGCTTTAATTATATCAATCCCAAAATTAACTACGACTTAAATTATGACTTCAAAAAAGGACTATCACAGGTGCTTTTTATATGCATGGCATGGATTCGAAAGCAGGCGTGCGGCATTTCCTTGCTCAACAATTTCTCCCTTATTTATAACAATGATTCAATCCGTCAGGAAATAAACAACATTCCCATTCCGAACTCCTGCTGGATATCCTTTAGCAAAACCCCTGCTTGAACCGTGACATCAAGCGCTGTCGTCGGTTCGTCCGCAATGAGCAGCTTGGGGCGATTAAGAGGCGCTATGGCTATCATGACACGCTGCAGCATCCCTCCACTTAACTCAAATGAGCAGCTTTTCATATGCTTCTTCGGATCAATAGAAATCATAGGATGAAACGCGCTTATAGGATCTTGAAACACGATAGATTCCTGGCTTCCATAGTATGTTCCTTAATTCCTTCTCGCTTAGCCTTGTTAGCTCCATGTAAAACTTCCTAACTTATCGAAATCGCATGTTTTGGAATCGGTATAGGTTCCACAGAAACAGCGTATTTTTTGTAGAACTCCTCAGTAGAAATAGTTGCTATTCAAGGAGACAGTAATTCACTTTTTAACTTTATTCGATCTCTTCCGTTAGGATGAAGGTATTCATTCAATTCTAGGAAATTGTACTCGTATGTTTTATTTATTTGGAATTGTCCAACCACCCCTATGCTTCTCCAAACCATTCGTTTATTTCCTAAAGCTGCTTGCTCATCTCGAATTAGACATTTTAACAATTTTGATTTTTCTTCGAGTTGTCTTAATTCCTTGTAAGCACCTGATTGAATAAATCCCTCTATTCCTATTTTAGTCGAGCCAATCACACTCCAGCTTTAATACATAACTTTAATCAGCTTTGCTTCACTATCATTTGCCCTGCAACTGAATTCATTGCTAATAAGGCCTCTTGAATTCTCAATTTGGTCGTTTCTTTATATAAATGTCTAGTCCTCCCATCCTTATAATGACTAATAATATCCGGTGTTATGTTATGTTCCTCGAGCAAACGACGAAGTCGTTTCTCACCAATTTTAAATGCTTTAAGCAAGTCAGAAAAAAAATAACCACTTTCTTTTTGATTTTTCAATTTAAAATTGACCAAACATTTTTTAAGCTCATCGCTTTTAGAATATCTTGGCACTTAAACGAACAGGTGTTAGTTTGTGCTATTTGGTTCAATATACTATCAATGCGCTCATACTCTTCTAGTAACCGATGCAGATCCTGTTTGGCTTCATTGAGCGCTACATTTCCCCCACGCTTTGAACCGCTTTAGAGAGTAGTTCAGCTGCCTTCTGAATACCTGTTGAGCCGCCAGCTCGTTTCATATATTTTCGCTAACCTGTAATAACTTCTGAAGTAGATTGACCTTTTAGATCCAACGGAGTCGGGAATTCTTTCAGTGTAGCTATGGAACGTGGACAGGTCCAATCTTTAAACACAGAAGCATACTCAGGGAAGCGTATATCCAACCAGCGTATGCTTCGATTCTGCATCCGAACACTATTTGTAACCCAAAATTCCCGATCATTCATTAGGGTCCGTAACCTCTGAAAATGAGTTGCTTGCCGAATGTATTCATAGTAATAGCCACGGCTAACAACATCTGCAATAACAAGGGCATCCTTAGGGTCACTCTTGGATGGACAATTATCTCGGTTCTCCTTGTTACGTTTCGTCGTTGCAGGATTCACTAAAACAACGTTAAAGCCCTTTTCAACAAGCCAGTTAGCCAAACTGTACCAGTAGTGCCCTGTCGGCTCCATGCCAATTATGATGTCCTTTAGTCGTTGTTTCTGTTGCAAGCCCTCCATCCAACGAAGTAATTTCTCAAACCCCTGGATAGTGTTCTTGAATGAAAGATGCTGATTTGTAAGGACAATGCCTCGAAAATTTGTGGCTTGAGCTACTTGAGTTTCCTTTGCCATATCAATTCCTATAACAAGATGTGAAGTAGTAATTCGTTCAATACGTTGATTTTGTCCTTCTGATTGCTTAAACTTCATAATAAGAGCGCCTCCTTGATGGTGTTGGGTATTTACCCGTCGACAAACCCATCATACCGAGGCGCTCCTTTTTTGACAAAGCCCATTTCTTAGGCTATACAGGAATGTTTAGCTTAACGATGTATTGAATATCAGACCTTAGAATTGTACTCATCGAGGTCTTTAGCGTCTTCAAAAAACTCCATAAAGCTTTTTATTAGGGATTGATCTTTACTAATTAAAGAGTGAGTCCAGAATCCCAACAAACAATTTCAACTTCTGCTTTGGAATGTTGGACAGTGACACCTGGTTTCCATAATTCTGGAGTTTCCGCAATCGGCAAAACACTCAAATTCTGTATATCGATCACTTCCGTATTTTTAAAACCAGAAAGTACTCCCCAAATAAATTGAATTTTATAATTAGTAATTAAATTGGTAAGTTGATCACCAGTAAGCCAGTATACGTTATTCCTATTCCATAAGCCTTTGTGAATTTTACATTGATCACAATAATTAAGAAAATCATCTGCTCTTATTCTGGCTTTTCTCTTTTTCATTGTGCAAAATCCGTTCGGCAGCCTCATCGGTCCACTCGGACCGGATCTTGGTTACAAAAGAACTTGGATGGAGTATAAGCTCATCCAACATGACCTTTATTCCTTGCGGTGATACGAACTGCTTGTTTAAGGCAATGGCTTAGATGCACCCCGAGAACCTCTACCAGTGCCCACACTTTTCGACCACTGCGAACCGGCTGCTCTATAAACCGCTGCCGTCGCCCCAAAACAAGCAATAAAAAAAGAGTCACCCGTGTTCCCAAGCCTCGGACTGTGATTCCCTCGGTGATAGTAGACTTTTGATTTTGTGATTTGTTCAATAGCAATTACGTATTTAGGAATGAGTTCATTTGGTTACATCATCGTGATTGTACTTATGAGGATCATAGTTGAAATTGCTATCACTACTCATGAGAGATACAGCAAAGTTGCAACCAACCGGCACACTGGGATCCCATTTATGTAGTTTTTCTTCTTCAAATGGCTTTGACACATTGATTTCTATACGATCTTCAACATATGTCCATCCCCGCGGGAACCCTTATAAAGATTGCTTCTTTCAAAATCGTAACTGGTGAGTACGAAAGATTGATAGTTGCACCTTCCTTTTTAACGTTATAAATGTATTGTCGATATTTAGTTGCAAATGTCTAAATGATCTTTGGTGATCGTATATGTTAAATATTCCTCCTGAGGGCATTCTATAATAAAAATGGATGGGGAGGAACAATGTTGGAACAGAAATACGTTAGAGAGACTAGATGCTTCAAAACTTCAAGAGTGTTTCCGCTGGATGTCAATAACCACAACACGATGTTCGGCGGTAAGCTCATGTCCCTGATCGACGATATCGCATCTATTACGGCTTCTAAATTATGTCGGGTGACGGCAGTGACGGCTTCCACGGACTCCGTCGATTTTTTGAAACCGATCCGTCCGACGGATTATGTATCCTTGGAATCCTTCGTCACTTGGACAGGCAAAACATCCATAGAAGTTTTCGTCAAAGTTATTACGGAAGATTTGCGCACTGGAAAAAGGGATATAGCTGCAACTTCGTTTTTAACCTTTGTTGGACTTGATGAATGCAACAATCCAATCCCTGTACCCCGAATCCTGCCAGAAACCGAAGAGGAACTAAAACTATACGAGACTGCAAGCCACCGCGCGGAAATTCGTAAAACCAGAAGAGAAGCAAGTCAAAATTTCGCTCACTATTTGGTCACAAAGTATCCGTGGGAATGAACATATCTAGGAAAGGGGAAGAAAAAATGACTAGTTTTCAAACAACTGTTGATGAAATGAATGAATACTCCTACATCATAAAAAATGCATTATCCATGGAACTGAGAGTAGATAATTCGAAAGTGGATCACATCGTGGAAATCATGGAGGATCTAGGCTTTAAGGG
>NZ_JBFTQB010000794.1:0-5846 GCF_056398785.1 Paenibacillus sp. 01T422
CAAGGAAATCGTCAGCAATGTGACGAAAAGCTCATCTGATCTCCAAAGCTTCATCATTGACGGCAGCGGTCAAATTATTTCCTATCCAGACAACCAGTTTTTAGGGAAAAATGTTCGGGAAGTACTTGGGGAGCAGGGCTCCAACCAATTGCTTCAGTCTTCCGACGAAACCCGTGGTTTTCCACTTAAGCATGCAGGGCAGAAATGGATCGTGAATTATAAAAAGCTGCATGCCAACGACTGGATGGTCGTAAATGTCATCTCCGAATCTGCGTTGTACAAAGACTCTAACCGCATGCTGCAAATTATCATCGTGATTGCGCTTATTTGTATCGGTTTTTCAATTTTGACGGCGATGTTTCTTGCCAATTCGATTTCGAAACCGATTTTGAAGATGATCCGTTTGATGCGTCAGGTAATGTCAGGTGATTTGAGCGTTCGCTTCAAGGCCAAACGTCGTAATGATGAATTTGATATATGGGGTGAAAATTTCAATTACATGGTGACCCGGCTTGACGAGCTGCTCAAAGCGGTTTATGAGGAGCAAAGTCATAAGCGTGTAGCGGAGCTGAAAGCGCTGCAGGCGCAGATCAATCCTCACTTTTTGTACAATACACTAGACATAATCAAATGGACGGCTCTACTGCAGAAGGCGAATAATGCCGCCGAGATGGTCAGCTTGCTTTCGCGGCTCCTACGGATTTCTCTGGGCAAAGGCGAAGAAACTGTTACCGTCGAAGAAGAAATTGAGCATGTCCAGTGCTATTTGGGGATTCAGAAATTCAGGTTCAATTTCGACATTCAAACCTATTTCCATATTGACGAAGATGTCCGAAGCCAAAAGACACCTAAGCTTATCTTGCAGCCGATTGTGGAAAATGCGATTCTCCACGCGTTCACCGACCGCCAGACCGGAGGAGAAATACATATTCGCTGCTCACTGCATCCGGACGGGGGTATCCGTTTCCAAGTGGCAGATAACGGACGTGGGATGGACCCGAGTCTCGTGAAGAGCTTGCAGACACCGTTCCAAGAGGCATCCGCTGATAAAATGGGGGGTATCGGTTTAGCCAATGTCGATGAGAGAATCAAGCTGATATGCGGAAAGCCGTATGGCTTAGATATCCAGAGTATCATGGATGCAGGAACGAGCATCGGGATTTGGCTTCCCGTGATAGAGTAGGAGGAATATCATGTTTCGAGTTATCATTGTAGAAGATGAATACATTGTTAGGTTTGGCATTCGTTCGATGATCGATTGGGAGAAACTCGGCTTATCCGTCATGGGAGAGGCTTCTAACGGCCAAGAAGCATTGGAACTCATGAGCAAGGAAATGCCGGATATCCTGATTACCGATATTAAAATGCCGCTCATGGACGGCATTGCCCTCATTTCAGAGGTTCGTAAAATAAATCCTCATATGAAAATTCTCATCCTCAGCAATGTCGAGGACTTCGGGTATGCCAAGGAAGCGATTCGCAACGGCGTTTCGGAGTACTTAATTAAATCGGATATGATGCCACGAGATTTTGAGCAAGCTTTGCTGAAGGTCAAGGAAGCCATAGAGATTACTTCACCAGCCGGAGGGAGAAATGAGGAGCTTGCCGTGGAGCCGATGTGGAAGGAGAAGCTTCTGCAGGAACTTGCCGAGGGGGCTCAGCGAGATATCAGCAGTCTCCAGAGCACCTTCGGAAGTCTAGGAAGCTCTCCATATTATTTGCTCCACATGGGTAAGGATGCGGCCCAAATAGGTGTCGTGGAGGAACAGAACGCTCTACGAAAGGTACTAGATAGCGTGCTGCAAGCCCGGGAGCTTGCCTATGAGGTATTCCCCGATCGGCAGGGGGAATTGAATGTGCTGCTGCTGACCGGCATGCCCCATCGGCAGGCTCAGAAGGCTTCCCGTGAGGTAGCGGAGGCATGCTCAGCCCAGCTTCAAGCTAGTTATGGCATGTGCTTTACAGTCGGAATTAGCGGAGAATTTCAAGGGTTAACTGAGCTGCATACCGCGTACGAGCAAGCAAGAGCGGCTGTTAAGTTTAAAATGTTCGTCGGCAGCGGCAAGGTGATCGCCTATGGTACAGATTATGTGCCAGGATCGAGCCCAGTAGGGGAGCCGATAAAAATAAGTACAAACCATATTCATTCGATGGTGTACGCCTTTCAAGCAAAGGAGTTGCAGACCTATCTGGAAGAGCTGTTCGAGCAGTTGGACGTCCGCAAAGACTATGACATTGTACAAATTATTTCTCTAGAGCTTTTGATTATGCTGACAACGTTATGGTCCGATGTATCTAGCGATCAGATGAGTATCATGCAGTTAAAAAAGCAATATTTTGACGAGTTATCCAAGCTAGAAACACTAGGTCAGAGCAAAGCTTGGTTTATGGGAGCTTATCACGAACTGCTTCAGCATATGATTCAGATTTATAACAGCGACCGAAACAGCATCATTAAAGCTACACAGTATATCCAGCAGTATTATCAGCAGGAAATTTCCCTTCAATCGATCTCGAACCTTGTCCATTTGAGCAAAAATTATTTTGCTAACTTGTTCAAAAAGGAGATGGGCGAAAGCTTCTTGGAATATTTGACACGCCTTCGCATTGAAAAGGCGAAATCTTTACTTACGGGTGAACTGAAGACGGCTGATATCGGTCATTTGGTAGGCATTGCTGATCCGAAATATTTTTCTAAAGTGTTCAAAAAAAATGTCGGTGTTTCTCCATCGGAATACAGGACTCGAGCTAAGAAATGAGATGTCATGTCAGGGAAGGGGAGTCCTATTATGCTAAATAATAGAAGCAAGAGGCGGTTCTTGCGTACTTTGTGTATAGGGGGAATCGCCCTGACCGTTACAGGATGTTTCGCTACGTCCAATGCCCCGCAATTAGGAAAGGAGAAATCGGCGGCGCAAGGGGGAGCACCTCTAGTCGAAATCTCCTTTTGGAATCCATTTGGGGGCGGCGAAGGCGACTATGTCGAGCAAATCATTCAGAGTTTCAACACTTCGCAGAAATCGGTTTTCGTGAAGCAACTTAGGCTGGAATCCAATGAGTATTATGTGAAACTGAGCACGGCGCTCTCTTCAGGCTGAATGAGGATGACACCATTAAGCTCGGCGAGCCAACGCCGGAAGGTTTTGTTCAGATGTTGACGCAGATTCAGACGAAAGTGCCAGGTGTTCAGCCAATTGCGGTCAATACACCTTACTTTCAGGAGCCCTTTCTGAATTTGTATTATGAGGCCGGAGGTGATCTGCTTACGCCTGATCTTTCCAAAGCCGCGATACATAATGAGAAAGCTTTACAGGTATTGAAATTTTATCAACAGCTGTATGCGAAGCGTCTGGCTGATTTGAATGACAAGACGCCATGGGATTCATTTCACAATGGGCAAGCAGCGCTATGGTTCGGCGGTGTTTGGGAAGCAGGGCACCACTTGAGCGAAAAATCGCTACG
This sequence comes from Paenibacillus sp. 01T422, assembly GCF_056398785.1. Taxonomy (NCBI): domain Bacteria; kingdom Bacillati; phylum Bacillota; class Bacilli; order Caryophanales; family Paenibacillaceae; genus Paenibacillus; species Paenibacillus sp. 01T422. Next base: position 3,463 of record NZ_JBFTQB010000794.1, read on the forward strand.
GGTCGGGCTTGCGCCGCTTCCGCAGATATTCGGCAGCCCGGTCCATTGGGGCAGCTCTCACACGCTGGTCGTACCGAGCTATGTGACCAAAGAAAAACAGAAGGCAGCCATGGCCTTCATGACATATTTCTCAGAAGCAGGCAGCACGCTCTGGGGGCAAGCGGGACACGTTCCCGCCAATCGGGCTGTCGTGCAAAGTCAGGTCTATAAGCAAATGCCCTACCGGGATATATTTATTGAAGCTCAGCGTCAAGTTAAATTTGCGCCAAAAACGGATAAATACGCGACCATTTTTACAACCTTGTCGGAGGATCTGCAAAGCATTATCTTAGGCGGATTGGACCCGGAGGAAGGTTTGATTTCGTTAGAGAAGAAAATAAACGATATTCTCGCGAACTAATAAGGAGGAGGCCGGGATCCAACCAAATAACCGAATATCTTTTTAAATACGATTTAGAGAGGTTTTGGAGGTGCTGTGGTGTTAAAGAAAAACGTTTATATTAGAACAATCTTGTTTTCAATCGTTTTTTTTGCATTTTTATTTTTACCCGCGGGGTCTTTACATTTTTCTGAAGCGTGGCTTTATTTTGCAATCTTTTTTGGTTCAACGATGTATATCAATCATTATTTCTTGAAAAGAGATCCTGAACTCATAGAACGAAGAGTTCATGCTAAAGAAATAGAAAAGGAACAAAAAATTTTCCAATCCATATCTGGTGGCATATTTTTTATTGGATTGTTAGTTCTTCCCGGTTTAGATTATAGATTTAGTTGGTCAGATGTTCCTTTATATCTTGTATTAGTCGCGGATTTCTTCGTCTTGCTAGGTTTTATCATTGTTTTTTTAGTTTTTAAAGAGAATTCATTTACATCTGCCATAATTGAAGTAAGTGAGAACCAGCAAGTGATATCAACAGGCCCTTATGCCTTGGTGCGGCATCCGATGTATACAGGGGCAATATCCATTATCCTGTTCACTCCTCTTGCATTAGGTTCAATTTGGGCATTGATTCCCTCAATTTTTATCATTATTTTTATTGTACTGAGGCTGTTAAATGAAGAGAAAATATTGTTTAAGGAGTTAGCAGGGTATGAGGATTACTGTAAGAAGATCCGCTATCATTTAATTCCACTTATTTGGTAATGGAGGTGAAATCGTTGTTTCTATTCAGAAAATTTACATTTTGGCTCAGCTTACTCAGTATCCTAATCTGCTTAAACAATTACTGGGGATATGATGACAAAAACATACTTCTCATTGGATTAAATCCAGTCTTGAATAACATAGTGTACACGGAGCCGTTCCGGCACTGGATTTTTAATTTTGAGAGCGCAAAACTAGCTGCAGATAGTTCAAGCATCAGGTTGAATTATCCTGCCTACCTTATACACTTTTTTTCATCCTTTTTGATCGGGATTATCATTGATTTTGTTATTCATTTGCTAAGATTGGAAAAATTAATCACTCCAAATAAATAGCATCATAAGGAAACTCCAGCTTCTTCATCCGATATTCCTTTGGCGTCATATGCATGTATTGGCGGAAGATTTTACCGAAGTAGCTGGGGCTGTCGAAGCCGCATGTTTGGCCAATGTCCTGAACAGGCAAATCTGTGGTTCGGAGAAGGGCGATTGCGGCTTCCACCCGCCGATCCCTCAAGTAGGCCAGCGGCGAGGATTGCTCAGACCGCTGAAACAGCCTGCATAGGTAGTGCTTATTAATTCCGCAGTGCTCGGAGATCATATCCAAAGTGAGCGGAACTGCAAAATGATCTCTCATGTATTTTTTTGCTGTTTGAATGAGCGTACTCGAGCTTGCGCTAACGTCTTTTGTCATTCCTCGGCTTGATTGCACGAGCGTGAGCATCCATTCATATACGCCGAGAGACAGTTGATATTTGTCGATGATCCTATCTTCAGCTACCATGCGCATCAGTTTCCAAAGCCCTTGAATGAGAGGGCTGCCCGAATCTCGCTGGATGACTGGCCCTTCCTGCGCCATCACGTAATCCCAAATTCGATTCGCCTCTTCTCCCCGCAAGTTTAGCCAGATGATCTCCCATGGTTCCTGTTGATCCCCGTAAAAGTATTTATGGCTGCTAGGCACCTTCACTAAAAAACCTGTTCCTTTCGTCAACGGAAAGCGTTGCTGTTCATACTCAAGATAACCTTGTCCGCGAATCGTATATTGAAAAATGACATGCCCGCAGTCGGGGCGTTCTTCTCCGCTAAAGCTGTAATCAGGGGTATTGATCATTTGCCATCCAATAGAATCGAGCGTGAGGATGGAGGTATCTTCGTTTCGAAATCCGTATACAGCTGGCCTGAGCATTAAAGTTCTCCTTAAGAAAAAGTCAATTTTGTTATAGTATAAGTCATTACAT
>NZ_JBFTQB010000795.1:0-3090 GCF_056398785.1 Paenibacillus sp. 01T422
CCCAGAAACAACGGTCTATTTTCATGCTCAACTGGCTAGAGATCTTAAAATTCATTGTAAAATCAGCTCAACAGTACACGTATACCAACTGGGAGGAGACACCTCTTGTGGATTCACTAACCGTGAGTGAGCGAGTAGCCACGATCAAAAATTTCATAGCCAGCAAAGGGTTCATGTATCCCGACCATTGTATCGAGAACTTCTTCCTATCTCTAAAAGCAAAGCCATTCGTCATACTGGCAGGGGTATCCGGCACGGGGAAAACGAAGTTAGTCAAGCTATTCGCTGAGGCAGTGGGAGCAACGGCAAGTAATGGCCAATTCTCATTAATTCCAGTCAGACCAGATTGGAGCGATCCCTCGGATCTATTGGGGTATAAAGATTTGTCTGGAGTTTTCCGCCCGGGGAAGTTAACGGAAGTATTGGTCGAGGCTTCTAAACCGGGAAATCAGCATAAGCCTTATTTTATATGCTTAGATGAAATGAATTTGGCCAGGGTTGAGCACTATTTCAGTGACTTGCTGAGCGTGCTTGAGACGCAAGAGTGGCATAACCAGCGGATAGTGACAACGGCACTCATACATAGAGACTCGTTACAAAATGAATCAGATAAGCAACTGTACGGCAATCTCTATCTGCCAGACAATGTGTACATCATCGGAACGGTGAATATGGATGAGACGACGCATCCTTTTAGCAAAAAGGTATTGGACCGCGCCAACACCATCGAGTTCAATTATATTGAGCTTGGTCAATATCCATCTGTGGAGGAAGTAAGTAATACTATAATAGCCACTAATCCCCCTAACTCAGTCCTGCGAAGCGAATATTTGCAGCTTATTGATGTGTATCGTGACTATAAGCTACTGACGGAAGAGACGACGGAGTTGTTGGTGAAAATAAATAATATTTTGGAGCAGATTCACTCGCACGTTGGATTCAGGATTAGGGATGCCGTGTGCTTCTATATGATCTATAATGAACGGTTTGCTTTACTGAATAAGGAAGCAGCTCTTGATATGCAGTTGTTGCAGAAGATTCTGCCTCGTATTCAAGGGAGTAACTTGTCGGTGAAAAAGGCATTACTTCAGCTCATGCAGGTTGTACAGGATCGTAGTTTACCTATCGCGGAGTATATGGAGGATGCCTCGAAATTGTATCTTTCGTATGAAGCGTTGGCAGCATCCAAATACCCACAAAGTGCAAGGAAAATCGCCTTCATGCTACGGAGGTTAGAAGAAGATGGCTTCACTTCATACTGGCTATCCTAATCAAAGCCGGGAATTGCTGCGGATCGAGACGAATTTGTTTAATCTCTATATTCAGGGGAAACCGTTTCACCCAACTGTGGAGACTCTGAATCTCCATCGGGATGAGAGTGAGACCTGGGTGGATGCACATTTTCATGCTGCTAGGCTGAAAGAGGTGCTTACCATTGAGACAATTTCGCTGTTTTCACATGAACATGGGGAACTAAGAAATTGGGGCTCAGGTGATGCGGTTGCGCCGACATTTTACGAAACGCAGGCTTACGAGCTGGTAATCGAAAAGAAGGAAGATTGTCCCTTAACTTTCTACCACGATAACATTCATATAAGACAAGCGGTTAAGCCACTTGGGAAGATGATTTTGTCAGGGATTCTTAATTTTCAAAATGAGGTCGGCCATTCGGAACTTGAGCTTCGATTGAACGGAGATGCTGTTTTTCGTTTGCAGCTAGAGATTTTTCCATCGAAAATTGATTATAAAAACGATTACCAAATGATTCTTAATGACGTTAATGAACAGATTTATAATTTATCATTCGACTTTCTGCGTAAAACCTATAACATGACCGGATTGAAAGAGACGAATCATCAGAGTTTAACCGAGTATTTTACAATTCTTCAGCATATTTTTACGCAGCTTGTTCAGGCTGTTGAGCGAATTAAGCTGTCGCCTCATTCCAAGCTTCAGAGGGAGAATCGTCTCGTCGACGCCGCACGTGTGAAAAGAGCTGGAAAAGAGAACATAGCTTTTCTAGCTAAACGTCCACATCTTTTAGAGAAAGATTCGGTGAATGGAGTCATTGAGGTGGGAGGGCAGCGGTTTACGCCAACACATTTATTGGAGAGCCGACGCCATGTTGATTACGATACCGCTGAGAATCGTTTTGTGAAGTGGGTGCTTACTCGCGTTAACCAGAAGTTGAAGGATATTAAAAACCGTCTAACTGAGAAAGGTCGTACGAAAGATCCAGAGCTTATGAATAAGCTCAATCGGATGCAAAGTCAGGTGCAGAGGTCGTTGCAGCATGATTTTTTGCAGGTTAGTGAGATGAATCAGTTTTCGATATCGTTGGTTTTGCAAATGGCATCGGGCTACCGAGAGGTGTATCGTTATTATTTAATGCTGTTAAAAGGTTTGTCGATACAAAATGATCTGTTCCGTCTATCAATGAAGGATTTGGCTCAACTCTATGAGTATTGGTGCTTTTTGAAGATTCATCATCTTTTAAGTAAAAAGTATGAGCTGCTTAAACAAGATATCATCCGCATCAACCGGAGTGGCTTGTTCGTAACCCTGGACAAATCGCAGCAGGCGAAAATGGTGTATAAAAACCCGGTGAATGGGGAGATTTTTACACTGTTTTATAATGCGCTGCCGAAGGGAGATCGGAGCCAGACACTGGCGCAGCGGCCAGATAATGTTCTGACTTTGAAGAAGAACGATGCCGCGGCAGAGTATAAGTATATTTTTGATGCAAAATATCGGATTAATCCAGCCTATGAGGGGACGCCTTATTCTCAGAAGTACCAGACGCCAGGCCCGGAAGAGGATGATATTAATACGATGCATCGCTATCGGGATGCGATTGTGTATTCGGAGGGGCAGGGCAAGGAGTACGAGCGGAGCATGTTTGGAGCCTATGTGCTATTTCCCTATCATGATGAGGAACGTTTCGAGCAGCATAAGTTTTATAAAAGTGTGGAGCTCATTAATATTGGGGCTTTTCCATTTTTGCCGAAATCTACTCGTTTGATGGAGAAGTTTTTGGACGAGATCATTATGGATAGTCCGGAAAAGGCTTATGAGCGGACAACACGGCCG
>NZ_JBFTQB010000796.1:0-3087 GCF_056398785.1 Paenibacillus sp. 01T422
GGCCAACAGCAGGCGTCTCGTCAATGACAACAAGCCCTTCAATATCAGCCAACCTCATCAATTCTTCGGAATAAGGATAATGAGCTGTACGGAACGAATTCGCACCGATCCACTTCATTAAGCGGAAATCCAGCACATTAGCCGCTTCATTAAATCCTCTACCATGTATCGCAGAATCCTCATGTTTCCCGAACCCTTTGAAATAAAACGGTTTATTGTTAATCAGGAATTTCCCGTCTTTGACCTCAACCGTTCTTACGCCAAAAGGCTGTTCATAAACGTCGACAAGCTGCCCATTATCGCTAATCTCAACTCTAAGCGTATACAAATAGGCTTTCAATGGCTCCCACAGCGTCACCTGCTGGATCTCGATCATTCCCTGGAGTCCACTGCTTTCTCCCACGACAACACCCGACTGATCAACAATCGATGCCTTCACTTGCCCTTTCCCAACAATGTCCACTTCGTACTGAACAATCCCGYTTTCTTGTTTCCAATTGGTGAGAATAGTCACATCTTTCACATACACATGTGGTGTCGTATAAATTTTCACCGGTCTATGGATACCTGCATAATTAAAAAAGTCGAAGTTCGGACTGTTTTTCGCGACAATACCACGTCCCGGAACTTCCTGCTCACTATAGATACCTACAGGCAGTGTCGTCTCATCCACTATATTGTTCACAGCAACCGTTAACCGATTATGCCCAGTTGTCAAAAAGGAATTAATTTCCGCCTCAAACGGTGTAAATCCGCCCTTATGCTGCATCACAGGTTTACCGTTCACATACACCACGGCTTGATGAGTAGCTGAACCAAAGCGCAACACAATACGTTCTGACATCAGCAAATTTAATACGGTAAAATCTCGCTCATACCAAACCCAGCCAACATGGTTTCGTATATCCGCTGTAACGCCTACATCGTTAAAGGACGATGGCACTGACATCGGAATGGTTTCTGTAAGCGCAGAAGCGAACCACTCCTCATGAAAGCCCTTTCCAAAATCCAATTTAAAATTCCAAATGCCACTAAGATCAATAATTCCCCGTGACTCTGATACGATCGGATATAACATAATACCGCTCCTTTTATTCTCATTTTCAAACTCAACAATTAAGATTATACTAATAGAATCCAATTCAAAATAGGATGTGAAATGCATCATCAGGATAATTTTAACGCCATATCTCGAGATGAGGAGATTCTAATGACTGAACAGCCGCTACATCTATCAGCAATAAGCACAACATTTTTTCACTTAACTGATATCAATACCGTCGTTTTGACCAGCAGCGGAACTGTTTTGTTGAATCATGAGCATGATCGAATCCCTGAATTTCTAGGCACCTGGCTGAAGGAGGACATTGCATTCCTTTGCGCTGAAGCTCAAATCTCTCCTGAGCAATGCTGCAAATACACGAACGCTTGGGGGTTTACTTACTTAGCCAAACCATTTCGATTGCAAGAAGCCCGCACCCAAATATTAGTCACAGGTCCTTTCTTATTGCAGGTGCCAGATGTCAATAGACTGTACACGAAGTTCAAACTAGATCAAGGAAAGCGGATAGAATTAGAGGGTTTTTATCGAGGAATGAGATTGATAAGCGCGGCAAGGGTTCAAAGCATGGCCAATGTTTTCGATCAAATCGAAGGCATCTCCCAAGCCGATATTCGGGAATTAGAGCTTCAAGTTCAGCCCGCTAGATCTCCCAACCAGAGAAAAATCGAGCTCATGCTGCAGCATTCCGATGAGGCTTATATCGACCTCGTTGAATTGCGTTATCAAATAGAACAAGAAATGATACAAGCAGTCCAGCATGGCGATCATGAAACTTTGCAGAAAGTACGCTCCAAAATGAAAAATCTGTATGACTTCTCCGAAAGATTTCCGAACCAACCCGTAAGAGCCTTAAGAAATGCACTTATTATTCTAAATACATTGCTACGGGTCGCCGCCAAAAATGCAAATGTCCAGCCCTTTTTCTTGCATCAGATATCTGAGAAATTCGCCAAACAAATCGAACGGACCGAAACCATCGATTCCCTTAATAAATTAATGACACTTCTGTTCGACGAATATTGCGGATTGGTGCGCCTGCATGCTGTAAAGGGGTACTCCCCCCTCGTCCAAACGGTTATTCAATTCGTTTCCCTGCATTACAATAAACCATTACGTTTAGAGGAACTTTCTCAGGAATGCCATGCACACCCGGCACATATTTCAAGGCAATTCAAGAAAGAAACAGGGATGACCGTGACCGATTTCCAGCAGAAGCAGCGGATTGAAGAAGCAAAGCCGTTATTGAAAAATGGCGATTTATCTATCAAATGGATTGCCGAATCCACTGGCTTCGATGATGCTGGTTACTTCACTCGTATATTCAAAAAAATCGTGGGAATAACACCAACCCAATTCCAGAAGAGCTAAATCAAACTTCTTTCGCCTTCTTTTTGTTGGATTATGGACAAGTTAAATGATACAATATGGGAATAATATGAAAATAAACTAATCTGAGGAGTGATAGCAATGGCATTAGATTTTTACTTGAATTTTAATGGAAATTGTCGTGAAGCGGTGGAGTATTATGCAGAGGTATTCGGGACTGAACAACCGAAAATCATGGCCTTTGGCGATACACCAGCAGACCCAGCCTATCCACTCCCAGAAGAAGCGAAATCCTTGGTCATGCACGCTAGACTGACGATTAGCGGCAGCACAGTGATGTTCTCTGACGTATTCCCAGGTATGCCTTTTGTAGCCGGAAACAATATTTCCCTATCCATGGTCAGCAAAGATGTCGAAGAAATCAAGTCCGCATTCCATAAGCTTAAAGAAGGCGGCAAAGTAGGCATGGAACTCCAAGAAACATTCTGGAGTAAGTGTTATGGGAGCTTGGAAGACAAGTTCGGAATCCAATGGCAATTTAACTACGATAACGGCGAATTTGTCTATTAATTAATCCATCTTCAACGAATGCAGAAAGAACACCTCTTCTCCTTCAAGGGAGATGACGTGTTCTTTTTTGATTCATAAAATGGGAGATATCAGTTTCGAGATGGACTCCAAGAATCGTATCCGAAGGG
>NZ_JBFTQB010000797.1:0-3085 GCF_056398785.1 Paenibacillus sp. 01T422
AACATACCCCATCCCCCTATATTCACATAGTGTGTGAATTTTTTTAACATTTATCTTATTCGACATTTTATAGTTGTTTCTGTCGTAACGCAAGACAAAAATAGAAATTTTCGAAAATCTTTAATACTTTTGACCTATAAGGGATTTTTGTCATATTAATTTTACGTCAGCTATATTGACATAATTTTCTGAAAAATCTACAATATAAGAAAATGTAGGCATCGCCATCAATTTACGTTATATTTTCTAACACAATTAAGAATGAAGATCAGAAAGGAGGCCTGGTTTCTGCTTCGGGCCCTTATCTCCATGTAGCTTCCGAATGCATAGTTAAGAAACCAGGAAGCTGCGATGTCAAAACCTGAGAATCTGGTCACCACACCTTATGATCCCGACCCCTTTTACGATGAAATGTTTATGAACGCCTATTCGGTTCGTTCTCATTATCAAACTGTATTCCGTCAGTTCATGACAATGAAATCCGGTAATCTGAACAAGCGCCAAACAGCTACCATGAAACGGATGATGGAAGAAGGAATTACCTTCACTCTCTACAGTCCTGATCAGACCGAGGCGCTAGAACGCACGATTCCTTTTGATCCAATTCCACGTATCATCCCAAGGGATGAATGGCTCAAGCTTGAAAAAGGGCTTAGTCAACGCGTGAAGGCGCTGAATTTATTCCTTAAGGACATCTACCATGACCAATGCATCCTCAAGGATGGCATTATTCCAAGAAAAATGGTTCTCTCGAACTGCTATTTCCGACCTGAAATGATGCGTCTATCCATTCCTAATGATGTGTACGTAACCGTTTCTGGCATCGACTTAATCCGCGACGAGCACGGTGAGTACTTTGTTCTCGAAGACAATCTCCGATCGCCGTCAGGATTTTCCTACTTATATAAAAGCCGTTCCATCATGACGCACTTATTCCCCGAGCTCGTGTTTAGCCATTCCATCCAAGATATCGAACAAAGTTTGAATGTATTTCTATCCGCTTTGCGCAGACTTAGTCCCTCAGGGAAAAAAGATCCTGTTATCGGCCTCCTTACACCAGGCTGTTATAATTCAGCTTACTTCGAGCATACGTTCCTTGCTCAGCAAATGGGAATCGAGCTTGTAGAAGGAAACGATCTCGTCGTCATCGATCACAAGGTGTACATTCGCAGTATCAAAGGACTTCGCCAAATCGATGTGCTTTATCGCAGAATTGACGATGATTTCCTTGATCCTCTTGCCTTTGACCCAAGTTCACTGCTCGGTGTCGCAGGCATTATGAATGCCTACCGCGCAGGCAACATCAACATTGTGAACGCCCCAGGCACTGGCGTAGCGGACGACAAAGCCATCTATGCCTACGTTCCCGATATGATTCGCTACTATTTGAACGAGGAGCCCATTCTGAATAACGTGCCTACGTACATTCTATCTAGACCGGACGAACGCGAGCATGTGCTCCAACATCTGGACACGATGGTCGTCAAAGAAACGTCCCTCTCGGGCGGATACGGCATGCTCATCGGACCAACAGCTTCGGACAGCGAGCTGGCGGATTTCAGGCTGAAAATCATAGCGAACCCTGATCGATATATCGCGCAGCCAACCATTCAACTGTCGCGAGCACCCGTCATGATGGATGGCCACATGGCCGCACGGCATATTGATCTCCGAGCTTTCGTTATCGCAGGTGAAACGATTGAGGTCATTCCCGGCGGACTTACGCGGGTAGCGCTCAAAGAAGGTTCACTCGTCGTGAACTCCTCCCAAGGCGGAGGCTGCAAAGACACATGGGTGACGAGTTCGTAGAAATCCACATTTAGATGGGAGGTCAGCGGAATATGGTGATGATGGGACGTACAGCGGAAGCTTTATTCTGGATCGGACGGTATACAGAAAGAACGGAGAATCATGCGAGGTTAATTGATGTTTATTATCATATCCGCGAAGAACGGGAGAGCAGCAGCGGTCAAATTTGGAGTCGGTTAATTGATACAATTGGCGACAGGGCTATTTTTAACGAGCAATATAGCAGCTGCACGGAGCAGCACGTCCTTCAATACATTACACTTGATAAAAATAATGTGAACTCTTTGCTCGCCTGCACCAATCATGCGCGGACCAACCTGCGCAATATTCGCGAGAAAATGCCAGCAGAGCTATGGGATATTATGAATGGCTTATATTTGTGGCTAAAAGAAAAAGATGTCCGCGATATCACAAGCGATTCACCGCATTTATTTTATCGGTTTGTCCGTGACAATTTATCCATGTTCCACGGAGCCGCCACCTCGGTTATGCCACGCCAAAATGAATGGCATTTCATAGAAGCAGGACGATATTTGGAGCGTGCGGAAAATTTGCTTCGCTTGCTGCAATCCTTATGCCAGGACTACGCCAAAGAGGAAGTGTCCTCTTACCCGCTGATGCTCTCTGTTCTAAAATCTGTCAGCGGTTATGAATCGTTCCGCAGAGAGTATGCGGACACAGTTAACCTGACCAACATCATCAAATACTTGATGCTGCATGAGGCCTTTCCTAGATCGATCAACTACTCTTTTCAAGCGTTGGAGCGTTCCTTGAAGAGCATCCAGCTCGAAGATCCCGATCTGAACATGACGGTACACAAATTAGCCAAGCTGGCAGGGAAAGTGAAAGCTAACCTGGCCTGCATGGATGAGGAAGATATTTTATCCGGTAAATTGGAAATGACCTTACAGGCTCTCCGTGAATCATGCAACCTGATGGGCATGCGGATGTCCAAAGTCTTTTTTCCCTCCAGGGAGGAGGTCATTGCATGAAGAAGCTGGAGATTACGCATATCACACGTTATTCCTACACAGATACAGCGCAGGACAGTGTCAATGAGGTTCGTTTAACACCGCTGACCGATAACCGTCAATCCTGCTACCATCACAGTATTATCACCGAACCTGTATCTCCCTTTTTTACGTATTCTGATTACTTTCATAACCGCGTGCATRCCTTCACCGTCAATAAAATCCATCGTGAACTCACGATCAAAATGAGATCTACCGTTGTGACACACGATAATGATAACATCCCGAGCACAGCCCTCTCCCCC
>NZ_JBFTQB010000798.1:0-3073 GCF_056398785.1 Paenibacillus sp. 01T422
CTGCAAGCAGGCGCACAATTCCTGCTCGATCTCTTCGTCAGGCTCCTTGCGAAGCTCTTTCATCTGAATGAGATCTGGCAGTCTTAATAAATCTTTGAGACCGACCTGCTCAGCGTACCCGTAGCGCCCCTTCAACTCCTCAGCAGCCTGCAAATAAGCATCTGCCAAAGCGAAGTCAACCGTCACGCTCTTGGTGGAAGCCGCTTCACGTTCCGCTGTAACGAAGACGTCAACGCGTCCTCTCCTCACAGCTTGCAGCACCGTTTTCTTCAAAGCGTCTTCAAAGACCGCCCATTCCTTCGGCATTCGAATCGACACTTCACTATACCTATGATTGACCGATTTCACATCGATAAACACGTTGTATCCGGCAAAAGAACGATTCGCTTGTCCGAATCCGGTCATACTGCAAATCATCCTAATCACATCCATTACCCTATTTTAATTCATTTTGAAAGTGGGTACAAGTGGAAATCATGACGATTCGACTTTTCCCACACATACTTTGTCAGGTCAACACACATCTCGTACGCTAGAAAAGGGGTCATGAGATAGATGCCATTAAAGTAAGGCATAGCCGCATCCAGCAGCTCTTTGGCAATCTCCACGCCCATCGCACGGCCCTCTGGACCCTTAAGTCCGCTCATGCGCATTCTAACTTCATCCGACAAACGGATGCCTGGCACTTCATTATGCAAATACTCCGCGTTCCCACCGCTCGCGAGCGGTGCAATCCCGATGAAGATCGGTATATTCAGATGCTTGGTCGCTTCATAAATTTGTTCAATGAGCTTAGCGTCGTACACCGGCTGCGTCATAATGTAATCAGCGCCGGCTTCAATTTTGCGTTCCAAACGCTGAACCGCTTTATCCAAATGCTTGACATTCGGGTTAAAAGCAGCTCCTACTACGAAGTTTGCCTTCTGCTTCAGCGGTTTGCCGGAGAACGCAATCCCTTCGTTCAGCTGTTTAATCATCCGGATAATCTCGAAGGATGTCAGGTCGTAAACCGAGCTGGACCCCGGGAGATCGCCGAATTTGGCGGGATCGCCGGTCACGGCCAGCACATGGTCAATGCCCAGCGCGTGAAGCCCCATGAGATGGGACTGCGTCCCAATCATGTTGCGGTCGCGGCACGCGATATGAATCAGCGGACGCGCGCCAAGCTTATCCTGCACGAGGTAACCGAGCGCCAGGTTGCTCATGCGCGTCACCGCGAGTGAATTGTCGGCCATCGTAATGGCGTCGACATTCGCATCCTGCAGGGCCTTCGAGCCCTGCAGAAATTTGTCGATGTCGAGATCCCGCGGGGGATCCAGCTCGACAATGACGGTTTTGCGCTGCTTCACGATCTCCAGCAGCGAAGGTTTGCCTGTCGGCGGCGCTGGTTTCGCCGGCGCTGGTTCCAGCACGCGCACAGCGCGCGCAGGAGCCGACGTGCCCGGCGCTGCCGGCACGTAGTCCTGCAGCGCCTTCGCGACTGCGGCGATATGCTCCGGCGTGGTGCCGCAGCACCCGCCAATGATGCGCGCGCCGAGATCGGCGAAGCGCAGCGCGCTTTCGGCGAAGTACTGGGGCGTCGCCGCATACGTGTACTGCCCGTCGACATAGTCGGGCAGTCCCGCATTCGGGAACGCGGAGAACGGCACGCCGGCCAGCGGGGTCAGCTTCTCCATCGAGCGGAGAATCCCGTTCGGGCCGACGCGGCAGTTGAAGCCGATGACGTCGGCTCCTTCATCTCGCAGCCGCAGGAAAGCCTCCTGTAGCGGAACGCCGTCCTGTGTGCTGCCGGTTCCTTCGTTCGCGAACTGGCAAATCACCGGCAGATCGCTCATGCTGCGGATCATGCGCAGCGCCAGCTGAAGCTCTTCCAAATCATAGAAGGYTTCGAGCATAAGTCCATCCACCGGTGAATCCAGAAGAATGGAGATCTGCTCACGCAGCGATTCTTCGACATCAGCGGTGCGAACATTTTTGCGTTTGCCAGCACGGATCGAACCTATCGCTCCAACAACATAAGCACCATCTCCGACAACCTTCCGCGCAAGCTCTACACCTGCACGGTTGATCGCTTCAACATCTCCCTCTAACCCATACTTAGATAATTTTTCACGGTTAGCCGAGAAGGTATTCGTTTCAATAAGACGAGCACCTGCCTCAAAATAGCGGCGGTGCACATCAGCAACCGTTTCCGGTCTAAGTAGATTCAGTTCTTCATAAGAAATGCCTACCGGAAATCCCATCTGATATAAATAAGTCCCCATCGCGCCGTCACCAGTCAAAATTTCCCGCTGCAGCGCCGCTCGAAGATCCAGTTTCATCATAATCTCCCCGCTTACTAAAAAAATGTAGTTATAATGTATCACAAATGATGGGAGATATTAAGATAAACCTTTATCAATCATTCTGATATCGTGCTAGTCCAGCGTCCCCTGATACACTTCTTCGGCAGGCCCTGTCATATAAACGTGATTATCTTCTTCATTCCATTCGATGAAAAGATCTCCGCCTTTCAGCGAAACCGTAGCCTGTCGATCAGAAAGCCCATTAAGCACGGAAGATACCAACGTCGCACAAGCACCGGTTCCACAAGCAAGCGTAGGCCCTGCGCCCCGCTCCCAAACGCGCATATCCGTGAACGCGCGATTCTTCACCGTAGCGAACTCCACATTGATTTTACGCGGGAACATAGGGTGCACTTCAAGTTTCGGCCCCCATACGGCAAGGTCGAAATTCACCGCATCATCCACATAAATGACACAGTGCGGATTGCCCATTGAAACGGCTGTAAACCGGAACTCTCTTCCATCCACTTCAATCGGATGGTTGATTACTTGGGCCTCATCTACAGTCGTAGGAACTTCGAGCCCTTGTAGAATCGGCTGCCCCATATCCACCCGGACCGTCGCGACTTTCCCCTCTTGCACATTCAGTTGAACCTTCTGTACGCCTGCTCCCAAGGTTTCAACCGTAATCTCTGTTGCGTTAGTGAGCTTGTGATCGTAAACATATTTAGACACGCAACGAATCGCATTGCCGCATTGCTCAGCTTCAGACCCGTCGGAGTTAATAA
>NZ_JBFTQB010000799.1:0-3578 GCF_056398785.1 Paenibacillus sp. 01T422
CCTCCCGTATAAACCATTCCGTTCAAAGCCGGCTGCCAACCATGTTCAAGAAAAGGCTTGAGAAGGGCGTAATCTTTCTCCGGCATATTGGCAATGGAAACGAAGTATCCAAGGCAGACGACCGTAGGAAGCAGGATACCGGCTACTATCGTTATCGTGCGAATGCCATTATAGGCCGAGTAATAACAAACCGAAACTAACGCAATAATTAGTATAAATTGTGGAGTTGCAGGCAAATAGTTAGTGACGGTCCATATCTCCGTTTGGATAACCGTCATGCCACCAATCAAAAACAATTCCACACAAATCGGAGCTATGATGATCCAGGCAATAAGAGGGCTTGTTTGCTTTGTCAACCATGTCCGCAGCTCCTGTTGACCTGTTTTTCTCATAATATAAACTAGAAGTGCGCACCAAGGCAGGTAGAGAACTGCCGTCATTAGAACAGATATCCAAGCATCTCTACCCGATGTATCCAATACCAGCGGATTTACAATAACATGACTAGTCAAACCATTGAACAGCATCATGACCATAATGATGGATACAATACCGATTTTCCCTTGTGTTCTGTCCATATTATTTTCCTCACAATGCAACTATGAATAGTCAGTTATTACGAACAGATTCTTTGTAATTTTATCCCTTTGTTGCATTTATTATTCACTTACATTCCCGTTCATTTCCTGGTTCCGATTTCCGTTTAGCGAATCGACTCCGCTATAATAGCGCTAATCCGTTCTATTCCTCTTTCAATATCATCCTCGTTCACGTTCGTAGCGTTTAGTTTCACTATATTTTCCCTCTCGAAATTGTTCAAATAATTTCTGTCCATAGACTCCAACAGAATCGAGTTTCTTTTTAATTTAGCAATAAGCTTCTCGGAAGAAACTGTTTTACTCAGCATGATATGTGTATGTATAAACGGATAGTTAGAATGTTCGTAAGTGAAGGCGCCTCCACTGCGGGCAGCTTCCTTCGTAAGTGCAGCATCGAGCAGCTTCGCCCTTGCAGCATATCTGCTACGGATTTTGGCAAGATGGCGATCGAACATCCCGCTGCGCAAATAAATTTCAAGAGCTGCCTGCGACAACATAGAGCTATCAATATCATTTTGTTTCTTGTACAGCCTGAACGTTTCAGCGAGCTGAACAGGAATGACCGCAATGCCGATGCGTAAGCCTGGGAATATGATTTTGGAATAACTTTTTAAATAAATGACATGCGAAGAATCATCATGCGTAAATATTGGATCGGCCTTACTGTCTTGCTCGAAATCGGCAAGGTAATCATCCTCAACGATATATACATCATATTTGGCAGCAAGCCTAGCAAGTCGCTTCTTCTCTTTGTTCGTGTAGGAGCAGCCCAGAGGATTGTGGAAACGTGGCATTGTATAAAAAAACTTAATGTCTTCCGTATGAAAGATTTTCTCCAACTTGTCAAAATCAATTCCCGCAGAGCTGCGCTCTATCCCGATAACCGGCGTGCGGCGTGTCTCCAAATATTCGATAAACAGATGATAGCTAGGCTGTTCAATCAGCACCTTCAGCTTTCCGTTTGGGAAAGGCATTGCGGCAAGGAGTGACAACGCCTGCTGAACTCCGGATACCACAAAGATATTCCGCTCATTCGTAAACACTTGATAACGCATTAACTGCTTACGTACGATTTCTATTAGGGATGACATTCCTTTGGCTGTACCATATACAAATAAATCCTTCTGGTAGGTATCAATCGCTTTATTGATGCAATGCTGAAAATCCAAATAAGGAAATACATCAGGATCGGGAGCAGCATCCGAAAAATTCAGAATTGGAGACGGTTCACTCTGCGCGGAATTTGCCCCTTTGACCACATAAYAGCCACTCTTTGGCATCGCATAAATGAGATGGCGTTTCTCCAGCTCATCCAAAGCTTTAATAATCGTACTCTTGCTGCATTTATACTGCTCTGAAAGCGTGCGAATAGATGGAAGTTTCTGTCCATCCTTATAGGGTTCCTTCCGTATCAGTTCTTCCAGCTCATTCATAAGTTCCAAATACATGTACATTAGACMGACCTGCTCCTTGCTCGCAATCTGTAACGGTACAGATGTTATTTTTCCTTATTGTAGCATGTAGGTGGGTAAGTTACGATAAACGTATCAATTTACAGTCCTAGGAGGAACGTCATGACAGACATACAAATCAGTACCAAAACAAAGCGCATCGCATACTCAGCCATCGTTATTTATTCCCTAATTGTAGGACTATCCTTTTTGTTTGGAAAATTAGCTTTAACGGTTGCGACGCCGCTCGATAGCCTCGCCCACCGCTTTACGATCTCCCTTATCGGTGCCACCATCCCTGTTCTATTAGGTTGGGTTAAGCTTCAAATTAAACCGCGGGATGTGCTGGTCATTCTCCCACTTGCCGCCTTATATCCGACGATGTTCTTTGCTTTTCAAGCATTTGGCTTGCAAGTCACAACTTCAGCGGAGGCTGGCATAATTCACGCAACGGTGCCGATCTTCACTATGATTGCGGCAGCCTATTTTCTGAAGGAACGTACTACAAGGCTGCAGCAGCTTTCAACGTTACTTTCCGTGGCGGGTGTTATCTTTATTTTCATCATGAAAGGTACAACCATTAATCTAACGAATATGAAAGGCACGCTGCTCATTCTATTGTCAGCCATTGCGTTAGCAGGTTACAGCGTGCTTGCAAGGAAGCTTACTTCGAAAATGAAGGTGTTTGCCATGACTTATGTGATGACCATGATTGGCTTCCTTGTCTTCAACCTGATGGCGGTTGTCCAACATATGGCGGATGGAACGTTATCCCTGTCTCTTTATTTTAAGCCATTTGCGAGTCCGGTGTTTCTGATATCCATTCTATATTTAGGTGTACTCTCTTCGCTTATCTCCAGCTTGCTCAGCAATTATGCATTATCCAAGTTAGAGGCATCAAAGGTGAGTGTGTTCAACCATCTTGCTACGTTGGTTTCAATTGTTGGGGGCTTCGTTTTCTTAAATGAACAACTTGCGTATTACCACATTATCGGCGCGACAGTCATTATCGCGGGAGTACTACGGGTACAACTTTAAGAGTCCAAGTTATTGTTGGAAAAATGATCATAGCCGTATATAGAGCATACAATTTCCAGAATTCTTGTGGAACAATACCATTGAAATATCCATTTATTTGCCCAATGCAAAACGGAATGCTTACCTCTCTGCTGAAATAGGCGATTTTCAAAAAATCATGATAAGGATCTCCCCAATCATATCGGTTAAAATCAATTACCCCCGAATAACTACGATTATGAACAATTAGGTTGCTCGGATGGAAGTCATCATGCTGGAATCGATTCGGTCGATCGTTCATATGTATTAAATTCTTGTTTATAAAAGATAAAATGAAATCCTCCTCTGGCAGCTTAACCCCGCAGTTCTGGTAACTTTCATACTGGCGATTATGTTTTAATAATCTTCGTTCATACCAACTTTCCGAGCTAGGATCGGCTAATTCATGCATCACTTTTAGTTCTTTTCCAGCCTCAATACCAATCTGATATTGTTCGTCATAGGATAAGGA
>NZ_JBFTQB010000800.1:0-3063 GCF_056398785.1 Paenibacillus sp. 01T422
GCTCTGGAGGGCAACCATTTTCGCAGCAAATATGTAGATTCCGAGAAGCAAACGCTTCAGAAGCGTATTGAATCCGTTATTAACGATAAAATTCGGTATGCGGCTGAACGTTGTATCGAAGAAATGTGCAGTGACGATCCGTACCGTCTTCACCCATTAGGTAAAATAGCGGATCTTGACCGTATCAATTCCGAGCAGCTTTACGAACAGTATAGACAGTGGCTGCAATCACAGCCGATTGACATCTATGTGGTCGGCAACACAACGCTTGCTGAAGTTGAAGGAATTGTATCATCCGCTTTCAAAATTGAACGTAATAAACATGTTGGTTACGTGACTACGGCTCCGCGGGGAGCCTCAGGCGAAGTGAAGACAATCGTCGAGCGACTGGACGTTAATCAAGGTAAATTGAATATGGGACTGCGCATGAATATTTCCTATGGTGATGAGCTTTATCCAGTAGCGCTTATGTACAACGGGGTTCTAGGCGGGTATCCGCATTCCAAGTTGTTTATCAACGTGCGTGAGAAAGCGAGTCTTGCTTATTATGCTTCTTCTCGATTTGATGGGCACAAAGGTATATTAACAATTCAATCGGGCATTGAAATGGCCAATTATGAGAAAGCCGTTGATATTATTCGCAAACAGCTAACGGCCATGGAACAGGGAGATATTAATGATATTGAACTAAGCCAGACTCGAGCTATGATTGCGAATCAGCTTCGTGAAATCCAGGATTCCGCTTTTGAATTAATTTCTTTTGATTTTAATGCGATCTTATCTGGTAAAGAACGTACAGTAGCGGGATTAATCGAGTCCGTGGAACAAATCGATATTCCGGCGATTGCTGAAGCTGCTAAGCGGGTTCAACTGGATACGATTTACTTTTTACGGGATCGGGAGGGAGAGTAGACCATGAAAGTAATTCCTTATCCACACCTGGGTGAAACGATTTACCACGAAGTGCTCGATAATGGGCTTCATGTGTTTGTTCTACCCAAAGAAGGTTTCCAGAAAACCTATGCGACATTCACTACACAGTATGGCTCTATCGATAACGATTTTCAAGTTGAAGGGAAAGAGGCTGTTCGAGTTCCGGACGGTATTGCTCATTTCCTGGAACACAAAATGTTTGAAGAACCTGAAGGCGATATCTTTGCCACTTTTGCTTCAAACGGCGCTTCAGCTAACGCTTTCACAAGCTTTGACCGAACTGCGTATTTATTCTCGTCTACGGACAATTATTTAACAAATTTAACGACATTAATTAATTTCGTGCAAAATCCTTATTTTACAGATGAAAATGTGGAAAAGGAAAAAGGGATCATCGGTCAAGAGATCAAAATGTACGAAGATAATGCGGATTGGAGAAGCTATTACGGATTAATTGAATCCTTATACGCCAAACATCCTATTCATATTGATATCGCGGGGACCGTAGCTTCGATTTCGGAAATTACAAAGGAGACTTTGTACGAGTGCTACAACACCTTCTACCACCCGAGCAATATGAGTTTGTTTGTTGTAGGCGGGGTGAATGCTGAAGAGGTAATCGCACTTGTCAAGGAAAACCAGGCCGCCAAGACATTTGCACCGCAAGGCGATATCAAAAGGTTTTTCCCGGAAGAGCCATCAGAAGTGAAAGAAGCACGCAGAGTAACTTTGCTTCCGGTATCGATGCCGAAGTGCTTAATTGGCTTCAAGGAGCAAGCTCCTGCTGTGAAAGGCAAAGATTTGTTAGTCAGAGAACTGACGACGAAATTAATGTTGGATGTTTTGTTCAGCTCAAGCTCTGATATTTATCAGGCACTGTATGATGAACAGCTCATTTCTGATAATTTCGGCCATGAATATAATTGCAGCGACGGTTATGCGTTCTCCATCCTTGGCGGGGACACCAAAGATCCTGATCAGCTTATTGCGCGTATCCGTGAAGAAGTTGAGAAGAGGAAGAGCTCAGGGCTTGATGAGGTTACCTTCGAACGCAGCCGTAAGAAGAAAATCGGCAATTTCTTGCGGATGATGAATTCTCCGGAATCGATTGCGAATGAATTTACGAAATACCGGTTTAAAGGAATTGATTTGTTTGACATTTTGCCCGTCTATGAGCAAATTACACTTCATGATGTTAATCAACGGTTCAGGGAACATTTTGATTGGAGTAAGCTTGCTATTTCGATTGTCCAAAGTCGTGAGAAATCGTGACCTTTTCCAAGCCATTTAGTGAGCAAACAGTTCTCATCACGGGAGCCAGCCGAGGGATTGGAGCAGCAATCGCAGAGCGTTTCGCCGCGGTAGGGATGAAAGTGATCATCCACTACCGCGATTCTCATGAAGCGGCGAACGAAGTTGCAAGAACTTGCATGAAGCATGGCGCCAAGGTGTTGACCGTGTCAGCAGATGTTAAATCCCGTGAACAAATCATGTTGATGAAGGAAAAGCTGGAGCAGAAAGAAATGGTTCCTGATATCATCGTGAATAATGCAGGCATCGCTCATTACGGACTGTTGTCAGATGTAAGTGAAGAAGAATGGGATTCTGTCATGGACGTTAATTTAAAGGGAGCATTTCTTTGTTCGCAAACCTTTATGAAGGCAATGATTTCTCAAAAATATGGTCGAATCATTAATGTATCCTCGATCTGGGGAATCTCTGGTGCATCCTGTGAAGTTGTATATTCAACGGCAAAAGGTGGGTTGAATGCATTCACTAAGGCATTAGCGAAAGAGCTTGCCCCATCTGGTGTTACGGTGAATGCAGTTGCTCCTGGTGCTGTGGAAACAGACATGATGTCAGGGTTCCAAAGCGAGGAGCGGGACGCGATTGCCAGTGAAATTCCGGTCGGTCGCTTTGCAATGCCGTATGAAGTGGCTTCGCTCGTTTATTTCTTGGCACTTCCTGAATCCGGCTATATCACGGGTCAAATCATAAGCCCTAATGGTGGATGGTTAACCTAATGTCGTTGTGAGAAGCACGCATAATTCTTGTGGGAGAAGCGAATATTACTTATGTAATGACCATCTCTCATAACTCAAAGGAGGCTTCTTACAATGGCTACAGTAC
>NZ_JBFTQB010000801.1:0-3060 GCF_056398785.1 Paenibacillus sp. 01T422
AGATGATTGAAATCGTTCCGCTTTATCCGTGCGTTCATAGTGACGCTTATAAAGCTATAAATAATTTGCTTGGTGAGGATGTAGCCCACCAACTTCTCTACGATCCTCGGGAGGTTTACAGCGATGTTCGATCTGACAATGGAACTGGTGCAGAAACTGTTGAAGGATGGCTTCGGTCTCGGGTTCATGATCACGGTGCTGCTCCTGTTACGGAAAAGGCTGAGGAACCAACAGCTCCATGACCGTGATGTGTACTGGACGGAGTTGCTTGAGGCCATGGCAAGAAAGGCGGGTGTCCAATGGGATGCAAACTTGATAGCTTTACAAAACTCAGCAGCCAGGCGCAAAGGGTTCTTCGAATCTTTAACCCACATTTTTGCCCGTTCTGCACCAAAGACAAAGGCGTACCCGTTTACCATAAACTTAAATTTATCCAAGGGGATGAAATCGATGAAAGAATATCTAAAGAAACTAGGAAAGACGAAGTTCCAAGCTTATCTACTGGTGACATTTATCAACATAGCGACGTTCATCCTATACGTGAATGGAAACCTGCAGGTGGACGCGACAATCGATCAATGGATGCCGCTTATCAACCTTGGAACACAGATGATAGCGACGATGATCTACCAACACATTGAAGGCAGCATTGACCGTGAAGCGCAAAAGCAACAGGTTTATGTTATGCCTGGATCCGCAGATCCAAAAGCAGCTGAGACAATTGTATCGACGGACATTGAATCCATGACACGATCAGAGATCATGATGCAGGTTCGTGCAGTCAACGCAGAGCTCAATGATTACATAGGTTACATCGAAAAACACCCAAATGATATTGGCAAAGAAGCTGCTATCCGGTATCTGAAGATTCATGACTTATTGAAAAAGCAGGACCCGCTTGCACATCCTGAGGAACCGGAGGCGAAGTAAGATGTCTGGATTCTTGATGAAATATGAAATTATTCCGCGGTACCTGACAGCGCCGAGTTTACGGCGACCGAACCTCCTTGCTGACCCAATTCGCTTCATGGTCGCGCACGATACAGGCAATCCCGGAAGCAAAGCTGCTGGTAACGTATATTATTATGAAAACAGCAGGAACGCGATGGAGGCAAGCGCTCAAATCTTTGTAGATGATAAAGAAATCATTGAATGCATTCCTTTCTTGACAGGTACGCCAGAGAAAGCTTGGCATGTTGTGTACAACGTAAGCACTGACAATGCGATGTTTGGTGTAAATGCAAACGATGCGGCAGGAGGCATAGAACTATGCTATGGCGGGAACATCGACGGAGTTGAGGCGTACAAACGATACATTTGGGTATTAGCATACAGTTGCTGGAAGTTCGGACTTGATCCGACGATTCATGTAACAGGTCACTTCATCCTAGATCCAGCGCGCAAGGTARACCCCATGAATGCTTTTACGCTTATGGGTAAGTCTTTTCAAGATTTTATTGTTGATGTAGTAAACGAATATAACGAATGTTTGGAGGAAGCGGCGATGAGAGAAGAACTGGAAGCAATGAAGAAAGAAATCGAAGAACTGAAAGCAAAGAATAGTATGCCATCCCCAGAGTGGGCAAAGGAAGCGACAGCAGCTGCAGTGAAGGCGGGACTGGTAGATTCTCCAGATGGAGCAAGTTATGACTTCTATCGGTTGATTACAGTGATTCATCGCAAAGGACTTTTATAAATTGTATCCTAGCCTGGCCATCATTTCAGTAATGGAGTGATGGTCTTTTTATGGAATTTTTACGCCACTCATATGTTGATTCCAAAGGACTATTAATAATCATGTTTTTGTATTTTGAAAAGGAGGGAAATGTTGGAATTTATCGAATACTCTAGTGGAAAAATATAACTTTGAGTGGGTGAGGTCTCTATGACTGCAGAAATTGGAATTTTAAACAAAACCGGTGTTGCTCTTGCTGCGGATAGTGCTGTAACAGTAGGTAATACAAAAGTGTTTAATTCAGCTGACAAATTATTTTCGTTATCAAAAAAACATCCTGTTGGAATCATGATTTATGGTAACGCAAATTTTATGGGAACGCCGTGGGAAACAATTATAAAAATGTATAGGAAAAAATTAGGTGATACTCATTTTGATGAATTGGGAAAATATTGTGAAAACTTTTTCGAGTTTTTGCTATCTGACAAGCGCTTTTATAGAGTAAGTTCTGAGAACGATACAATTGCAACTATCTTTCGAGATTTTTTTCTTAATTTACTGCAAACAATTAACAATCTTTTGGTTAAAGAAAATTTCACAATAACTCCTGGTGAAAATGAAGTTAGAAATTTACTTTATGCAGAAGCTGATTATTACCAGAGAATGCTTAGCCGCGTTCCTTATATCAATGACTTCAACGATACTTACTTATTATGGTTCGCAACCAATAAAGCGCAAATAATAGACAAGCTTATTCAGGAAAATGTTAATATAGACATTGATCAACAAACCAAAGAACTTTTGTACAATATTGCTGCCTTTTTAACATCAAAAGACCTTTTCACGTCAATTGAATCGGGAATTGTTATTTCGGGATTTGGTGAAGAAGATATTTTTCCATCTTTGTATTCATTCTCTGTTGAAGGAATATACAATAATACTTTGAAATATAAGTTGAAAGATAAAGTTCATATCTCGGATGATAATAACGATAGCAATGCTACAGCTGCAGTGGTACCATTCGCTCAACAAGAAATGGTTCATTCGTTTATGACAGGGGTAGATCCATTAATAAACGATGAAATTCACAAAGTTATTAAAACAGTTGTAAATTATTATCAGAAAGTAGTGGAGGATTCTCTTGGTATTGTCATGACGGATGATCAAAAAAATGAGTTGACTGAAAAGGGTAGTGAACTTTATGATGTCTTTAAAGAAGATTTCAACCAGTTAAAGATTGAAAAATTTCTCAACCCGATTACTGAAACGGTGGCAGCCTTTCCAAAAGAAGAGTTAGCTGCAATGGCAGAAGCACTTATTAACCTGACATCAATCAAGAGAAAAATGACTATCCAAACCGAAACTGTCGGAGGTCCTATTGATGT
>NZ_JBFTQB010000802.1:0-5231 GCF_056398785.1 Paenibacillus sp. 01T422
CCCCTGCCCCCCTGCCTCAGGATCGAGAAATTCATGCATCTCACCAACAGCGCGCTCCAGATCCGTCAATATCCCCTCGATGCGACTTAAGAATAAGTGACCAACTGAGGTCAGGTGCAGGTTACGCCCTTTTTGAACAAATAAATTCACGCCAAGTTCCTCTTCTAATAGATGAATTTGGYGGCTAACAGCCGACTGAGCCACATGCATTTCTTCTGCGGCTTGAGTCACATGCTGCTTTCTTGCAACTTTCACAAAATACTGCAATTGTCTTAATTCCACTTGGATAAATCCTCCGACTTTTCTTACAGGATTACGAATCTGTCAACATTTTACGCATTTAAATTATAGCCTCACAGCTTCAATTGGACAACCTAACTTCAAAAAGCTTATAATGAAAAAGTTGTTAAATTGCATGGAAATCAAAGGAGGAACTGTTCAAATGGCTCAAGACCGTACTGGTGTTGCTACAATCAAAGGCAATCCGATCACCTTGGTGGGACCTGAAATTAAAGTAGGTGACAAAGCACCTAACTTCACTGTGAACAAAGACTTGATGACACAAGTAAGCTTGGCAGATTATGCTGGTAAAGTAAAGCTGATCAGCGTAGTTCCATCCTTGGACACAGGTGTTTGTGACGCACAAACTCGCCGCTTCAATGAAGAAGCAGCTGGCCTTGGAGATAATGTCACTGTACTGACAATAAGCGTTGATCTTCCTTTCGCACAATCCCGTTGGTGTGGCGCAGCTGGAATCGATAAAGTTATCACTTTGTCCGATTACAAAACAAAATCCTTCGGTGAAGCATATGGCGTATTGATCAAAGAGCTTCAACTTGATATGCGTTCAATCTTCGTTATCGACGCTAACGATACCGTACAATACGTGGAATACCTGGGCGAAATGACGGCTCACCCTAACTACGAAGCAGCTGTAGCAGCTGTTAAAAAATTAGTTTAATAGAAACAAATAAAACAGCAAGGAGGCCATGCTTCCCTGCTGTTTTTATTATCCTTCGATTTTATATTGGGCTAGTTTACGGTCTAATTGTTTGTAAATATCTATTATCGTACGGTAGTTGGAACCAAGGTCCCCCATCGAGCCGCGGGATGCTGAATAAATATCCACTGCCGTTTTCACGGGATTAATCCCGAACAGTGTCAAAGTAACATCCTGTGTCCTGCCTGTCATTGTTTTGCGTTCTGCGAGAATCTCGCCTACACTTTGGACTTCGTGGAGCAGCTTATAACCTGGTGTCTTCTTCAAAACAGCCGTAACCTCTTCCCAGACCTGCTCTTTGGAAAG
Source organism: Paenibacillus sp. 01T422 (assembly GCF_056398785.1). Taxonomy (NCBI): domain Bacteria; kingdom Bacillati; phylum Bacillota; class Bacilli; order Caryophanales; family Paenibacillaceae; genus Paenibacillus; species Paenibacillus sp. 01T422. The sequence continues at coordinate 1,307 of NZ_JBFTQB010000802.1, forward strand.
CTTATAATACCTTGTTTTAAGCAAAGGATCTTTGGCTTTATCTCCGGTCGTTTCGTGACTGCGAAGTAATCCGATTAAAGTTCTCTTAAGCAAAAGCCTTTTCCCCCTTCAATGAAGTGCATTTAGACCGCTTGCCTTCTCTACACTGTTCTCTATATTACCACTGTTTAGGGATAAGAAAAAGAGGGAAAATGAAAACGATAGGATTACTCCACAGTCATTCCAGGAGATTTTCTTATTAATTTCCAAAAAAGGTACTATAAAGCAAATAGACATTTAGAACGGCAATTAAGACCGCTACGAACCAACTGAGCACGATCATCCACTTCGGAGTAATAAGCTCACCCATTTTTTTACGGTCAGAGGTAAACTTCACCAGCGGAATAACTGCAAAGGAAAGCTGCAAGGACAAAATGACTTGACTTAGAATGAGCAAATCCGTAGCGCCGCTTTCTCCATAGATGCCAATCACGATGACCGCCGGTATGATCGCAATCAATCGCGTGATCAAACGACGAAGCCATGGTGAAAGTCGGATATTCAGAAAGCCTTCCATAACGATCTGTCCGGCTAACGTTCCAGTAAGCGTTGAATTCTGCCCTGAAGCTAGCAATGCAACAGCAAATAATACACTCGCGGCTCCAGTACCCAACATAGGTCCCAGCAGATGATAGGCATCTTGAATTTCAGCTACTTCCGTGCCTGCTGAGTGAAACGCTGCTGCCGAAAGAATAAGGATGGCCGCGTTGACGAATAAAGCAAGCATTAAAGCTACAGTAGAGTCAATCGTCGAAAATTTAATTGCCTCGCGTTTACCTTGAAGCGTAGGTTCAATTTTGCGCGTTTGAACGATCGAAGAATGCAAATATAAATTATGAGGCATAACCGTCGCACCAAGAATACCAAGAGCAATATATAACATAGCTGGATTCGTTACAATTTCAGTTGTAGGGATGAATCCCGCTGCTACAGCAGCAAAATCAGGTTGTGAAAAAATAAGTTCCATTACAAAACAAAAGGTGATAAGTGCAATCAGACTAATAACCATGGCTTCAATGTAACGAAACCCTCTTTTTTGAAGCATAAGAACTATGAGTACGTCTATGGACGTTAATATTACACCATAAATTAACGGAATACCGAAAAGCAGGTTCAAAGCAATCGCCGCACCAATCACTTCTGCTAAATCGCAGGCTGCAATTGCTAGCTCACATAGAACCCATAACACAAACGATACTGGCTTACTATAATGATCTCGACAAGCTTGCGCCAAGTCACGCCCAGTTACAATACCTAAGCGACCAGCTAATGCCAACCTACAATGAGGAGCAAATTTCACCATGAATATTCGTCCAATTGCCAATGATCTAGAATTGAAAGCAGCTCATAACATCGAAATGAGTGTATATACGAAAGAGTCCGCGGCGACATGGGATGCTTTTCAAATGAGGATGGAAGTGTTCCGCCCCTATTTTCTCGTAGCCGAATCCGAATTAAATGCTGAGCCGCTAATTATTGGAGTTGCCAATGGCGTGAAGCTGAATCATAACGACCTCGCGGATGAGAGTATCAAACAAGGCGTTGATTATGATATTAATGGCGGTTATTTCTGCCTGCTTACAATTGCCGTCCATCCAAATCATCAAAGGCAAGGTATTGCTGCGAATCTCCTTCAAGAAATGATTCGAAAAACCAAAATAGAAGGTTTAAAAGGCATTGTTTTAATGTGTGAAGAACACTTGATTTCATTCTATGAAAAATATGGATTCAGGTACATTGCTCCATCAGCATCCGAGCACGGTGGAGTCCATTGGCACGAAATGAATTTGATCTGGCAATAAACGAAAAACAAAAAATCAACTCAAAAGAAGGATTTTTATGTTTTCGTACGAATAATATAATTGAATTATCTTTGTATATTTATTAAACAAACAAAGATAAAAGATTAATATTCTATTTTCAACAAAGGGTGAATGCTTATGTCGTATTTCATGGGGTTAGATTTAGGAACTTCTGCAGTTAAATGTATTCTTGTAGATGACGCAGGAAATGTCATTGGGAGCCATAGCGTTGAGTATCCACTCCAGCAGCCGCATCCCGGTTGGGCAGAGCAGCATCCTGAGGACTGGTGGAACGCCACCATTCAGGGTATTCGCGCGCTCCTGACGAAAACGAACATCGCCGGCAGCGATGTTGCAGGTATTGGCTTCTCCGGCCAGATGCACGGGTCGGTCTTCCTTGACGAGGCGCAGCAGGTCATCCGCCCTGCGCTGCTCTGGTGCGATCAGCGCACTGCCGAGCAGTGCGCTTACATCGAATCGACCGTCGGCGAAGCCGAACTCGGCCGACTTACAGGCAACCGGGCGCTCACTGGTTTCACCGCGCCCAAGGTCATTTGGCTCCGGCAGCATGAGCCGGAGAACTACGCTCGCGTTCGGCATCTGCTGCTGCCGAAGGACTACGTCAGGCTCCGCCTGACGGGTGCGTTCGGCATGGACATGGCCGACGCAAGCGGCACGCTGCTGCTGGACGTTGCACACCGCAGCTGGTCTCAGACCGTCGCCGAGCGGCTGGAGATTCCGCTCGAGTGGCTGCCGCCGCTCTTTGAGTCCGGCGACGTAGCCGGTCATCTGCTGCCAGAAGCAGCCAGCTTGACCGGTCTAGCTGCAGGCACGCCTATTGTAGCAGGCGGCGGAGATCAAGCTTGCGGCGCCGTAGGCGTTGGCGTCGTGCGCCAAGGCATCGCGTCGGTGGCGCTCGGCACATCCGGTGTCGTCTTCGTTCACGACGACACCTATCAAGTGGATGAAGCGTACCGGCTTCATTCCTTCTGTCACGGCGTGCCTGGCAAATGGCACCGCATGGGCGTTATGCTGGCAGCCGGAGGCTCGTTCCAGTGGTGGCGCAACCATTTCGCGCACGAAGAGCTTGAGCGTGCGCAGCAGGAAGGCAAAGACGTCTACGAGATCTTGACGTCTGAGGCGTCCACTGCCCCCTTAGGCAGCGAAGGCTTGCTGTTCCTGCCTTACTTGTCCGGGGAGCGGACGCCGTATCCAGATCCCAAAGCCCGCGGAGCTTTCATCGGGCTTAATCTCAGACATGGCAAAGCACATCTGACGCGCGCCGTTCTTGAAGGCATTACGTTTGGGCTGCGCGACTCCCTTCAATTAATACGGGAGTCCGGTGTCGAAGTGACCGAACTTCGCGTGAACGGCGGCGGTGCTAGAAGCCCGTTCTGGCGTCAAATGATTGCTGATATTTTCGGCATTCCTGTTGTCACTGTTAACTCCACGGATGGGCCTGCTTATGGCGCTGCCATCATGGCTGCTTCAGGCGTTCTTAACGAAGATATCACATCGCTTTGTGAGAAGTGGATTCAGGTCACAGATCGCGTAGAACCAAATATCGATAATCAAAATAAGTATGAGGCTTATTATCAAATTTACCGCGGCCTTTACGGCACGCTTCAAACTACTTTTCACCAATTAAGCGACCTTGCCGGTCAATCTTAATGAATTGAAAAAGCGGTTGAACAGGAAATCCTCCTGATCAACCGCTTTATTTTTTACGTATGAAGACGCAAAGAAACCCGCCTATGCCGTCCGGTTTTGGTGYTTCAAACCCGCTCTCGCAGGTGGGTGTCCGCAGAAGTGTATTTGAGGTCCCCTTTCGAGGGCATGTCAGCCACACTTCAATGTAGGTCTCCCTAGAAACAGTCATTGGTTTAAAACAACTTAAAACCGTTACGTACATCGCAGGATTCTTTTGTAGTTCTTATTATAGTGCTGTACCGGCTGATAATCAACTGGTAGCTTTATTCTCTATTCTTTTCATCATTTTTATGCAAGCTGACAGCAGAATTTCTATTTTCTGTTTCATCTTCAACCAAATCATCCGAAGAGGCTTCAGATTCAGAATCAGATTC
>NZ_JBFTQB010000803.1:0-3057 GCF_056398785.1 Paenibacillus sp. 01T422
CAGCAAGGGGGTAGGCTACTGGTTTCATCAGAATGAACATAAAAAAGCCATTTATTATCTAGTTCCAGTAGTCTGTTTGGTCGGTTTTTTATGGAGGTCAGACAAACGGATTGCTTTATTTCAGAAAATTACGGAGTATGAAAGCTTGGTATTAATCTTTCTTCCGGTACTGCTCTACTTGTTCGTTTGGATGAAGAACAGAAAAGGGGGGGCAGCCATTATGAAACGTTGGGCACTTCTGTGGCCTGTGGCTGTTTGCATGCTTTCGGGGTGCAGCTATCATACCGACTTGAAGAATTTGCAGCTCATCTATGCGACATCCCTAGATACGAATGAGAAAAATGAAATCATCACCACCGTCACCATTCAATCACCAGGAGGAAAAGAAAGAACCGTTCCCATTCATGAGGTGCTTACAGCAACAGGGTCGACTATGCAGGAATCTTTATATAAAAAAATCGGCTTGCAAATCGCAGGTCCAATCGGCACGTCCAAAAATCAAGTTATGCTCATCTGCGATAAGCTGGCGAAGTCCAATATGCTGGATCTTCTGGATTCCACCTTTCGTAATTCCAATGATCCTATGCTGGCCAAAGTGGCTATTGTCCATGGAGAAGCCGCCGAGCTAATTCGACTGGATCGTATCGGCTCTGCAACTTCTGGAGAGTATTTACGGAAAATCATTAAAAGTGCGCAATATGAAACCGTCATTCCGTATGTAACCGTACATTCGATTTACCCTCTGCTTCACGATCGGGGAAAAGATGGCGTTATTCCGATTCTCAGGAAGGAAGAGGCCAGAGATGGTGACACAGACAAAGATAAAGCGGTCATCGATGGGGTAGGGCTCCTTAGTAAGCGCAAGTATTCGGGATATGCGCTCTCTCCTGAGCAATCTTCTCTATACCTCTTAATGAACAATCAGATGGCGGAAGTCTGCGTCATCACGCGGAAAACGGAAGAGTCGAAGGGGAAAAGCGACATTTCACAGTACGTATCGCTGAACATCGTCAAATCTAGCCGTAATAAGAAGGTCATGGTCAGTTCATCTGGACAAGTTAAGGTTCAATTGCAGTTGAAACTAAAAGGAATCGTCATTGAACACGCCAAGAACCTTATTATTGATGAGCAGCGAACTGAGCAATTAAACAAGCGTTTCTCTGAGCTCCTCACACAGGAGGGACAAGAAATTTGTAAGCTGCTGCAGCGCGCGCATTCGGATGCTCTTGGGATTGGGAGGGACTTAATAGCCTTTCATCCCGAGGCATGGAAAAAGCTTGATTGGGATAAGGCGTACCCGGAGACTGACTTCCAGGTTTCTGTTCAAATGGACATTATATCTCATGGGATTATTAACTAGTCGCCGAGTGATGCCTCGGCTTGAATTCGCTTGGCGACTGGCCGGTCCAGCGCCGGAATTGCCGTGAGAAGTGGCTGGCCGATTGGAAACCCAGCTTCTCCGCGATGTCCGTCATCGGCAGATGGGTCGTGACGAGCAGTTCCTTGGCCAGCTTCAGCTTCTGCTGGCTGACATACTGGCGGGGCGACAGTCCGTACACCTTAGAGAACAGCTTGCTGCATTGGCTGCGGCTCAGGTTCATCTCCTTCGCGACTCCTGCCACTGTCGCCTCTTCACATAAACCGAGCGAGAGCTTCTCTTCAATCATGTGCGCGATATCAGCGGTGAAGAGCGAGGGATCTTTCTCGGCAGCGGTTCCTTGCCCGCGGATTGAGCCATGCTTGTGCTCACGTACCAGTTGGAGCACAGCATGTATGATGAGCAGCGTATACGACTGCAGGAGCAGCTTATCCTCGAAGCGCAGAGGCGATGACTCGGCAGCAGCAGCTTGAGCTTCAGCTTCGGGCTGTTCCGTGCGATTGCGCTGCATCACTTCCTCCAGCTCACCAACGTAGTAGCGGAGCTTGCTGCGTTCTGCTTCTTCGTGCCGGATAAGCCGATACGGCGTTGCGGAGAGCAGGCTGCGAATCTCAGGGTCATCGAGATCGAAATGCACATTAAAGAAGCCGTAGTCCGCCTGGGCGGTGTTGGAAGATTGATGCCTGACGCCAGACTTGATCAGCAGCCAGTCTCCTGCTTGCATCGTCATCGAATCACGATTAATTTCGTGTGCGACCTCACCTTCCACACAGTACAACAACTCGAACAAATGGTGATGATGCCTAGGGTAATACCACCCCGGAGGCTTCAACCCGAAATGGCATCCGGTCACCTGAAGAGTATTGATAATATTAGGGAATCGATACAAATCCTCCAACTGTTGTTCCACCAGTAGTTCCTCCCGTTCGACTTCGTGTTTGTTTCATCATATCATGTCATTCGGCACATTTGGTATAGAAAATGATCCATTTGGCGATGGAGATTCACATTCCTTTCAGCGAAGATGAGAGTAGGTAAATGTAAAAGATTACTCAACAGCACTCATATTCCGGAGGGATCATTGTGGCCATTTTACAAGCGAAAGATAAACAATTTATATTAGATGGGGAACCATTTCAAATTTTGTCCGGAGCCATCCATTATTTCCGTGTAGTCCCTGAATATTGGGAGGATCGGCTGTTGAAGCTTAAAGCATGTGGCTTTAATACCGTGGAAACCTATGTACCTTGGAATTTGCATGAGCCGCAGGAAAATGCGTTTAACTTTGAAGGTTTAGCGGACATTGAACGTTTCATTACGCTCGCGGGCGAGCTCGGGCTTCATGTGATCGTTCGGCCAAGTCCTTACATCTGCGCGGAGTGGGAATTCGGCGGATTGCCAGCGTGGCTGCTGCAGTACACGTACATGAAGCTTCGCTGCATGGATGCAACATTTTTGATGAAAGTTGATCGTTACTATGATGAGTTAATTCCTAGATTAACCCGGCTGCAAAGCACCAATGGCGGACCGATTATTGCGATGCAAATCGAAAATGAATATGGCAGCTATGGCAACGACACCGCATATCTAACGTATTTGCGTGATGGGCTGACGAAGCGTGGCGTAGATGTTTTGCTGTTTACATCGGATGGTCCAGAGGATGGCATGCTGCAAGGAGG
>NZ_JBFTQB010000804.1:0-3054 GCF_056398785.1 Paenibacillus sp. 01T422
GGATTGGCGAGGCATTGGTCGTTAATAAAACAAGTGGTACAAGAGAAGAACAAACAGGAATAATCACATTAACAGCTGGACAACAGTACCCGGTTAAAGTCGAGTATGTGCATGCAACCGGCGATGCAAGCTTACATGTCAAATGGTCGCACGCGAATTTAATTAAACAAGCCTTAACGGCTGTTTATTCAGGTAAAAGCGTGCAGTCTGTTACTTTGGACGCGGCAGCGTTGACTGTCAAAGTGGACGAGGCGAAAAAACTGACCGCCACTATCGCGCCTGAAGACGCTTCTAGTCAGCAGCTAACATGGAGTTCGAGCCACACAGGTACAGTGAGAGTTGATAGCAATGGATACGTGAAAGGGATTAACAAAGGAACAGCGACCATTACGGTTACGGCAGCGGGAGGCGTGAAAGCTTCTGCTGTAGTGACGGTTACGGATAGCGGTACATTCAAAAATCCGATCGTACTTGTCTCAAGCGGTGCTGGTTCGGCAGATCCGAGCGTGGTTTTTAAGAATGGCTACTACTATTATGTGAAATCCGAGAATGACGGTTTGATTCAGGTGGCGAAAGCCAAACGTCTTCAGGATATCGGGATCGCGCCTCGCGTAACGGTCTATACACCGCCTACTGGACAAATGTTTTCGAAGGAATTATGGGCACCTGAAATTCAGTATTTAAATGGCAAATGGTACATCTATTTCGCTGCGGATGATGGCAATAATAATAACCACCGTATGTATGTTATCGAAGGTGATTCGCAAGACGCACAAGGGACTTATACGATGAAAGGAAAGATTGCAGATGCCACAAACAAATGGGCAATTGACGGCACGGTCTTAACGAAAAGCGACAATTCGATGTACTTCGTGTGGTCTGGTTGGGAAGGCGACACTAATGTAAGTCAAAATTTATACATCGCTCCGATGAGCAATCCTTGGACGATTAGCGGCCCTAGAGTGCTGGTGTCCACGCCTAACCAAGCTTGGGAGCTGGTAGGGGCACCGCCAAGTATTAATGAAGGTCCGGAAATCTTGATGAAAAATGATAAAATCTTCATTGTTTACTCAGCAAGCGGCAGCTGGACGGATGATTATACGTTAGGTATGTTGACGAATACGGATGGTGATGTGCTGAATCCTGCTTCTTGGACGAAGTCGGGTCCTGTATTCAGCAAAGCTCCGGGAGCCTTCGGTCCGGGACATAACAGCTTTACGAAATCCCCGGATGGTACGGAGGATTGGATTGTGTACCATGCTGATCTTAAATCCGGCGGAAGCTGGGGGAATCGCACGGTTCGTGCGCAAAAGTTCACCTGGAACCAGGATGGCACGCCAAACTTCGGCACACCGGTAGCTTATGGCGCGTTGGTCCAAGAGCCATCGGGCACACCGTCTGTCTCCCTGTACAGCTACGAGGCGGAGGATGCCGTTCTTGGCGGGAACGCGAGAATCAATAATTCGGACGACGCTTCAGGTGGCAAAGTGGTCGGTTATGTGGACACAGCTGGCAGCGACTATATTTTATTTAACGTCAACGTTGAAGAAGCGGGTACTTATGCCATGACGGTCATAGCTTCTAACGGAACGGGTGGTACAGTCATTTCCCAGCACGATGTTTCCGTCAATAATGGAGCTAATCAAGTTATTGATTACAAACAATTCGGATGGGGACGTTACAATCCGTCTTCCATAACGGTAACGTTGAATCAAGGGCTCAACACGATTAAGTTGACCAAAAAGACGAACTTTGCTGAGGTCGATAGGCTTATTCTCGAGCTGAAGGAGTCAGCGAATCCAACGGGGAACAAAGCGGCTCTATTGGCAGCTATCGCTTCGGCCCAAACGAAGCATGATCAAGCCGTTGAAGCTGAGCAAGATGGCTTCTATGCGCCGGGAGCCAAAGCGGCGCTGCAAGCAGCCATTGATCAAGCAGCGCTTGTTGCAGGCAATAGCGCCTCAACGGAGGAGCAGTTGATTGGTGCGATTGACATGCTGGCAGAGGCGATTACTGTCTTTGAAGCGAAGAAAATCAATGCCGATCTGAACTCGGGAGGCTTTAGCGTAGGCGATTTGGCGATCGTTGCAGCAGCGTATGGCAAGAAGCAAGGCGATGCGGATTGGGACGCTGTAGGAAAGAAAGCAGACATCAACAAGGATAACAAAGTAGATATTGCAGATCTTGTCATTGTTGCGAGAGCGATCATGCAATAAGCAGCACTGTCCGGCCATTCAGATGGCCGGACTTTTTGTTTGGCGTGGGAGGGAAGGAGATTGGCGCCTAGCGCTGGCTTTCGCCCCAAATCCTTCTTTGCGTTCGCGAGAAGTATCCAACTGATCCCTTTTTCGCGATTTTCATCCAGTATGACGGAATAAAGCAAAAAATGACTTTTGCGTGTAAAGACCTATACCAGGTTAAATATTACACTAAGGTTGTAAATAATTATTTCGAGGAGGAACACAAATGGTACAAAGAAAAAGAATCATGGGGGCACTTGTAACTGCAACGGTCATTATGTCTCTGGTCGCAGGCTGCGGGGCTAAAACATCTGAAACGACAACAGCTTCAACAGCGCCTCAAGCTACGAAGGCAGCAGAAGCAGCCAAAGCAGGAGATGGCAAAATTACGGTTGGTTTCTCCCAAATCGGAGCGGAGAGCGGCTGGCGTGGTGCGGAAACGCAATCCATTCAAGACACAGCGAAAGCTGATCCAACGATCGATTTGAAGTTCTCTGATGCGCAGCAAAAGCAAGAGAACCAAATTAAAGCCATTCGCTCTTTTATCGCCCAAAAGGTCGATGTAATCGCTATGGCTCCTGTCGTAGAAACAGGCTGGGAAGCTGTTCTGAAAGAAGCAAAAGATGCGAAAATTCCGGTTATCCTAGTTGACCGTGGCATTGACAAAAAGAACGAAGATCTATACACAAGCTTCATTGGATCTGACTTTATCGTAGAAGGCCAAAATGCGGCAAAAGCAATGGCTCAGCACCTTGGCGACAAAGGAAACATCGTTGAGCTGGAAGGAACAGTTGGTGCGAGCGCAGCAACGGAT
>NZ_JBFTQB010000805.1:0-4617 GCF_056398785.1 Paenibacillus sp. 01T422
GGATAACAGGACTCCACATTATTTTCTTATGAAAATTTTGACGATAGTGCGATAAAGTCACTTGGATCCATAAGAGGAGATAGGCGACTCCAACTAAGAGAATGATGACACGGTCCAAAGACCATTGCGTCCAAACCATATGTAGTACCTCCTATAGAACGAATATCCCTTGTACAATTATTTCCAAAAATACGAAGTTTATGAGTATGCCACCTTTAATGAGTGTGGATGAAAGATTTGTTAGGTTTGCCAAACATGTGCGGGATAGGAAACATTTTAGGAATGAAAGACTTTTCATAGACATGGTAATCTTATACTAGATTAAATGGACTTTTCCATATCTACTAACAAATACGTACTGGAGGATTTAAGATGATAAAGATTCTTGCAAGACGCACAGTTGGGATTACGGCAGCGATAACGATTGCTCTGTCAGCGACAACCGCTATTTCCGCATACGCCGCTAACGATGATATGGACGCAGTTTCACTAGCGAAGAAAATGGTAGGAGTCGATTATTCCAAAAGTAGCGAAACACCAGGTGCGGGGTTTGATTCCTCGGGCTTGATTTATTATGTCTACCAAACGTTGGAGTACTCAATTCCAAGAACGCTTGCTGATCAATTTAAAATGGATAAAAAGAAAATTACGGATATTTCCAAAGCGGAACCAGGTGACGTCTTGTTCTTTGGCAGTGGCGAGAAGCCATCTTATGCTGGGATCTATGTCGGTCAAGGTAAAATGGTCATGTCTTCCCAGAGCAAAGACGAAGTCGTCACTCGCAGTGTAAGTGACTATAAGAGTAGTTTCATTGGTGGGAAAAGCATTCTTTCCTCCAAGGATCGTTTGAAAGCAGAGCTTATTTTGACTGCTCAGAAATATTTAGGCACACCGTATGTCTTCGGAGCACCTTATGGACAGACCAAAACGATGGATTGTTCATCTTTTGTGAAAACAGTGTTTGCTCAGTACGGAATTACGCTGCCGCGGGTATCTCGCGATCAAGCCAAAGAAGGTAAGTTAGTGAGCAAAAGCAATTTGCAGACTGGCGACTTAGTTTTCTTTACAACAGTGGATTCAGGGAAAAATATTGGCCATGTCGGGATTTATGTAGGCGATGGTATGATGATCCATACGTATGGTGAAGGCGGCGTTAAATTTACTTCCATAAACAAAGAGTGGTGGGCGGATCATTACGTGACGGCACGTCGCGTTTTAGACTAGAAGAAAAGATATTAATGAAAGAGAACTCTTTTGCAGCCTAGTTGCAGGAGGGTTCTTTTCCATGAAACCTGCCATATATGGTACAATAGAGAGATAGAGATAGAAGAAGCTAGGATTAAGGAGAGACGCAGATGGATTGGGAGCGCATAAAAGAACGTTTGGAAGCGGTTTTACAGACACCTATGCACATTGGTTTGATCTCTGAAGCAGATTGGTTGCACTTATCCGAAGATCAAGCCGAACATCCGGCGAGCTTTTGTCGAAGCATTGAACGTGGGCAAGATGTGTTGTTTTATCTAGCCAAGGAACACAAGGATATACGCGTATTACAGGTAACTGGAGCCAAGCTGACGGCATCAGAGCGTAAACTCGTCGAAATGACGGTTGAGTCCAAGCAAACACAGGAAAAGAAGCAGCGTGGCACTTACCTGTCTGAAGATGAAAGAAAAGCTCATCAGTTAAGGGATTGGCTGCTTCAGCAAATGGAACTCGGTTCAACTTATGCGGAACTTCCGGATGCGCTTGCCTCACAATCCTCCCTGTATTCAACGAAAATTCCGCTGCTCTTATACGGGGATTACTCCCAAAGCCAAAGCGTTTCTTACGCCGAGCTGAAGAAGCTGCTGGAATCTTTCTTTGAATCGGAAATCATTCTGATTCCTTTGATGGACAAAGAATGGCTGATTCTAGCGCCGGAAGGTCTATTAACAAGCGGTAGTGAGGAACGCGAGGGCGACGAAGAAGAAAGTGTAGAACAAATTCTAGATGCCCTAGGTTCAGGTTTATATGAGATGCTCGCCAATGAATGGGTGGGAGAGTGTCATCTTGCCATCGATTATCCAGTGAAACCCGCGAAATCGCTGTTTGCCACCATTCTCAAGCTAAGGGAAACAATCATGTTGGGCCGTTCCTTTCATGTAGGAAGCTTCATTCATCTTCGTTGGGAGCTTCGTTTGGAGAAGCTGCTGCATCTCATTGAGGAAGAAGAAAAGGCAGAATTCCTCGAACAGGTGCTGCGCGGCACGGATCATGCGCTGGATACGGAGACTGTTACAACGCTTGAACATTTCTTTACATTAGACTGCAATGTTAGTGAAACTGCGAAGAAGCTTTATATTCATAGGAACACACTATTATATCGATTGGACAAGTTCAAAAATGAGACCGGACTGGATGTCCGGACGTTCAATCACGCGGTATTAGTGAGACTCGCACTATTATTGTACAAAGTAACGAAAAGAAAGTGATTTTTTTGTAGGTATTGTGCATAGTCAGTCCGGCCTTCGTGGGGTAAGATGAGTATAGTCAAAAGTTGATGAACAAGTAGTGTACATCGATAAACCGTAGGGGGAATGAACACATGGCAGGCGTACGTTTAAATCATATCGTTAAAAGATATTCTGGTGCAGAAGAATCTACAGTTAAAGATTTCCATCTTGAAGTTGCAGATAAAGAGTTCGTCGTATTGGTTGGAGCATCCGGTTGCGGAAAATCCACAACTCTTCGTATGATCGCAGGATTAGAGGAAATCACTGAGGGTGAACTTTACATCGGAGACCGCCTAGTTAATGATGTCGCTCCTAAAGACCGCGATATCGCGATGGTTTTCCAATCTTATGCCCTTTACCCGCATATGACTGTTTATCAAAACATGGCATTCGGTTTGAAACTTCGTAAATTCAAAAAAGCTGATATCGATGCTCGCGTTCGCGAAGCAGCGAAAATCTTGGATATCGTTCACTTGCTGGACCGCAAACCAAAAGCTCTTTCCGGTGGTCAACGCCAACGTGTTGCTTTGGGTCGTGCGATCGTTCGTGAGCCACAAGTAATCGAAGCAATGACAATGGGCGATCGCATCGTTGTTATGGATAAAGGTATCATTCAACAAGCAGCTACACCTGAAGAAATCTACAACTTCCCAGTGAACATCTTCGTTGCGGGCTTCATCGGATCTCCATCCATGAACTTCATGACAGGTACATTGACACAAGAAGGAAGCGGAATTTTCTTCAAAGCAGGCACTGTTAACGTTGAAGTTCCAGCTGGTAAAGCACAAGTACTGAAAGACAAAGGATATGTTGGTAAAGAAGTGATTCTGGGAGTTCGTCCAGAAGACATTCACGAAGAGCCAGTATTCTTGGAAGCTTCCCCGAACACAGTATTCAACGTAAACGTTGAGTTGACTGAGAACTTGGGTCACGAAATGTACTTGTACCTGAACGGTATCGGCTCTAACACAGTTATCGCACGTGTAGATGGCCGTTCCGGAATCAAAGAAGGCACAAACGTGAAGTTGGCTTTGGATATGAACAAAGTTCATTTCTTCGATAAAGAGTCCACATTGTCCATCTTAGTTAAATAAGTTTGGAACTGAAAGGCCAGCCGTGATCGGCTGGCTTTTTTGCTGTTTGAAGAGAAACAGGTAGTTTGCAAACACTTTAGTTGATTTCGATATCGTATTCCATTACGATGAAACTATTAGAAAGAAATGAATATGAGCAGATGAAGCAGGTTTTGCTCAGGCAAAACGCAGAGGAGATAGGACGATGGCCAAAAAGGTGAAGGTTTCCGAGTTAGTGGAACAACTCCATATGGAGGTTCTTGCAGGTGAATCTGGGCTTAAACGTGCGATAACAACCGGAGATTTGTACCGTCCGGGTCTCGAGATGGCGGGATATTTCAATTATCATCCGAGAGAACGTATCCAAATGCTAGGAAAGACAGAAATCACCTTCATGGAGATGTTAACGACAGGTGTTCGTAGAAACCGGGTAGAGCAGCTAGCCGGAATTGATCCGCCATTTGCTCGAAATCCGCGGGGTCGGTATTATCAATGTGATGACGTTATTCGGCGCTGGAGCGGTTCGCAATGTAAAGAAAATTTCTGTCGTGGTGAAATTGGAGAATTGGCAGCAGGACAAGCAGTATGATCGTTTAGGCTTGGATGAGGAGCTTACACGGATCATCGACACGGATCTACCGCTCGTTACGATCCCAGTACGACCTGGACGAAATTTAGCGGTTATCGTAGAAGTAGCGGCGATGAACTATCGATTGAAGCGGATGGGGTATAACGCGGCACTCCAGTTTACGAATAAACTGACGGAATCGCTAAATGAAGATTATGAAGATTTTGATTGAGATTTTGGTAGAGAGACAGCTTATATATGAAGGAGTGAAAATATGTTAGAAAGTGTTGCGTTCTCCCTTGGACCCATTCATGTCCGGTGGTACGGTATTATTTTAGGTACAGCAGCATTAATCGGGCTCATATTGGCGATTCAAGAAGGGAAACGATTCAAGATTATCCCTGACTTTTTCATGGATTTGCTCCTGATTGGCGTGCCTTCAGCGATTGTTGGGGCAAGAATATACTATGTAGCTTTCCAGTGG
>NZ_JBFTQB010000806.1:0-3049 GCF_056398785.1 Paenibacillus sp. 01T422
ACTTAGAGGAAACGCCCATCAACACATCAATATTGGCAAGCCCTATATCAGCATCAAAAACAAGAACCTTATAACCTTGGGACTGAAGCGCTAAAGCAAAGTTAAGCGTAACATTCGATTTCCCTACGCCGCCCTTTCCGCTAGTCACGGTAATGATCCTGGTAGTTTTTGTGCCTTTATCATTCTGAATTTGAACCAGGTTCCGCAACCCTTCTGCTTGATCCTTCATTCTCTAGGTTCCTCCAATAACAAATCAATGATTTGCCACTCGTTCAGTTCCGTAATGTCATCAGGCACGCTTTGACCATTGGTCACATACGAAATTTGAAGAGAGAACTCATGAACAATATTAACAATAGCTCCGTACGAATCCGTTTCATCCATCTTGGTGAAAATGACTTTATCCAGCTTAAATTTGTTAAAGTTGTTCGTAATTGCCTTCATGTCTCTATATTTCGTTGTTAAGCTAAGTACTAATATCGTCTCGCTACTGCCTTGTGTCTTCAGTAAGGAGTTGAGCTCCGAGACGTACATTTCATTACGAAAATTCCGACCAGCTGTATCCATGAAAATAACATCACAATCTGCTAGGTTTTGAAATGCTTTGATTAAATCTTGCGGTGAAAACACTACCTCTAACGGAACGTTTAAGATGGTGGCATACGTTTTTAATTGTTCGATAGCAGCAATTCGGTACGTGTCTGAAGTAATAAAACCAACCTTGCGTTGATACTTCAACACTTGTTCAGCAGCAAGTTTGGCAATTGTTGTCGTCTTACCGACCCCAGTCGGGCCCACAAAATGAACAACACGCGTATTCGGTGCAATTTTCTTGCCATGTTCGGAGTGAAAGACCTGACCAAGTTTAGCTTTAACAATTTGAATAGCACTCTCTTCGGTAACCAGCTCATCTGCAAGTTGAAAATCAGCAACAGTCTCATCCATAATTTGGCGGATTAGCTTGGGATCTACTTCTTGATCACTTAATCGCTGTTCAAGCTTTTGTAAAGGCTCTGGAAGCGCGAAGACGTCCGATGCTTGTGTTAGCTTCTTCATCATCTCTTTCATCTGTTTGAGTTCCTCTATAAGCAACTCATCCTTCTGATAGCTAATCTTATTTGGCGCATTAATAGATGCTGGTGTATATGTTTGTTGTGCCGATTGAGCAAAAGTTGGTTGTGTATCCACGCCATATTTTGCCGCAATAGGTTCATTCACCGCCGAAACATTTGCGAGCACATCCGGAACATCTGGAAAATCAGACTGATGAGGTTGCGACTTTGACGCATACACTTGAGAAATCATTGGTTGCTGCTTCTGTTGCTGAAACTGTGGGGTAACCTTCGGTGCAGTTGGGGCTGCATTCGTATTGGTATTATCAATGGCAGCAACAACCTCAATCTTTTTCTTTCCAAACATACCAAGAAATCCGCCAGTGCGAATTTCTTTGGTATTAAGTATCACCGCATCCTTCCCAAGATCAGAGCGAATCTTCTGCAGTGCATCAGGCATGGAATCAACAACATATCTTTTTACTCTCATAAATTGACTACCCCCATGCTCTGAATTTCTACGCTAGGCTCTAATTCGCTATACGATAAAACGGGAATATCTTGCAGCGTTCTTTCAAGCAGCTGTCTCAAATACATCCGAATCGTTGGTGATGTTAAAATGACAGGTTGTTGTCCTGATTGAATTAATTTGCTTACTTGTTCACTTACGCGATGATAAATAATTTGAGAGGAGGACGGGTCAAGCGCCAAATAACTTCCTTGATCAGACTGCTGCACAGAATCAGCAATTTTCTTTTCCACTGACGGACCTACTGTAATTACTTTTAACGAATCACCCAAGGAAGTAAATTGCTGCGTAATCTGCCTGGATAATGATTGTCTGACGTATTCGGTCAAAATCTCAGGGTCCTTCGTATATGTACCATAATCAGCAAGTGTCTCCAAAATAGTAACCAAGTCGCGAACGGAGATTTTCTCCTTAAGCAGTTTAGCCAACACCTTTTGAACATCACCAATCGACAATACGGGTGGAATAAGATCATCAACAAGCGCAGGGTAGGATTCGCGAACATTGTCGATGAGCGCTTTCGTTTCTTGGCGTCCAAGAAGCTCATGTGTATGTTTCTTAATAACTTCTGTAAGATGAGTGGCCACTACAGACGGAGGATCAACAACTGTGTATCCAGATAACTCGGCTCGCTCTTTGGTCACTTCATCAATCCAGATCGCAGGCAACCCAAAAGCAGGTTCTGTTGTCTCAATCCCTGCTATTGAATCATCATCAATTCCTGGGCTCATAGCCAGATAGTGATTAAGGAGTAGTTCGCCGCGTGCCACTGTATTGCCTTTAATTTTGATGATATACTCGTTCGGACGCAGCTGAATATTATCGCGTATTCGAATAACAGGTACGACCACCCCTAATTCAAGGGCACATTGCCTACGAATTAGTATAATCCGGTCAAGTAAATCTCCACCTTGCTGTGTATCTGCGAGTGGGATTAAGCCATAACCAAATTCAAACTCAATGGGGTCAACTTGTAGCAAGGAGATAACACTTTCGGGACTTCGAACCTCCTCGATTTGTTGCTCTTCCACCAATTGTTCTTCCTTGATAGCTTCTCGCTCCAAGTTCTTTTGCATTTTGTAACCGGCGAAAACCAACAATCCAGCAATCGGAAAAGTTGTAAACCAATGGATGGGCGTGAAAATCCCTAACATGACTAAAGTACCGGCAACAATATAAAGTAGTTTAGGCTGTGCAGTTAATTGTTTGGTAACATCATGACCTAAATTCCCTTCAGAAGAAGCTCTTGTGACGATAATACCAGCTGCCGTTGAAATCAGTAGTGCTGGAATTTGTGAGACCAGTCCATCCCCAATCGTTAGAATCGAAAAGGTTTGAAGGGCTTCAGAGAAATCCATGCCTTTCATTGTCATCCCAATAATAAAGCCACCAATCAAATTGATGACCAAAATGACAATACCAGCAATAGCATCTCCTTTTACGAATTTACTGGCACCATCCATAGCCC
>NZ_JBFTQB010000807.1:0-3043 GCF_056398785.1 Paenibacillus sp. 01T422
ATTAATAACTACGTTCATGATGCTGCTGCCAGTTATATTTTTGCATTTTCTAATCGTTTTCTTTAAAGAAAAAGGCGATATAAAATTGCCAATGTGGATGTTGAAATATGGGTATGGTCTTGTTGCCTTTGCACTTTGTTTAAGGAGCCTTTACTTTCACCCCTCTTTGACTTATGAGGTCTATCAATATGACAAATCGATCACTCTTGCATTTTTCATCGGTGGATTTTTCGTAAATATGTATCTTATTACAACTCAATATCTCAAAGTTAGGAAACAACAATCTTATATCTCAAGCATTATTAAAAGCATTTGGTTAGCATGGTTAATATCTTTTTTACCCGTTATATGTCTTTCATTTTTACCGCAATTGTTAACAGGTAAGTCTATGTTAAACGCCATTTTTACAAATTGGATGTTATTGCTTTTCCCTATTTCTTTCGCCTATTTAATAGCTTCTAACCAATTATACGATTTTGGACTAGTAATCAGACGTATCATGTTTGCTGGTCTGATAGCCATTATACCCGTTACGCTTTTTACAGGATTATATGTCTCTCTATTTGATGAGATAACGGACGAAAAACAAGTGTTATACATATTTGGCGGTTCTATGTTTCTAATCACCTTAGCTTTGTATGCTGCAGAGTATTGGACCACCAAACTAGAACCTTTTCTATTCCCAAGGAAGCATATTCTACAGAGCGCTTTGAAGAAAATCTCGAAAAACCTGGGCACAATTTCTAGCTTTCGGGAATTAAAAGATATTGTTCTTGTAGATATTGTTAGTACATTGCAGGTTACTGGCGGAGCTATTGTTTTTCAGTACAAAGATGAGGTAGAAATTATTTATGAAGGGGAAGTAGATATTGAAGAAATTCGGCGGCATGTTGATACGAATACTTTAATGGTCGCCCCTAACTATACAAGCCTTGAGATGAACAATCATGAATCGTATTGCAGTTATCTTGTGGTAACGCGGAAGAAAACAAATACGTATCTTTCAAGGGAAGAGAAGCAGTGGCTTCAACTCATTACCTCCTATCTGGAAGTCAGTTTGGAAAATGTGCACTTAATCCGCAAGCTTACGCTAAATCTTCAGCAGTTTGCAGCGCAGCTTCCTCATGAAACCAATGCGCAAGATATTCAATGGTTTCGCAAGCTGATGTTTGATTTACAGGAAGAAGAACGGATGCGGATTGCGACGGATTTGCACGATACGACGATGCAGGATCTCTTTTTCCTCAAAAGAAGAATATCCACCATTGCCGAAAATGGTAATTTGGATAAGTCAGATCAGGAACAACTTACTAGCATGAATAATTTCGTCGATATGATTAATGCGAGCTTGCGCCAGAGTTGTTTTGAACTAAATCCCCATTTGCTAAAAGAGATAGGTCTGATTCAGACTCTGAAAATGTATGTCGATAAGGAATCTTATACAACACCGTTCATGCTTTCTGTTGAAATAGGTGCCGTTTCTATCATTGAAGAGAAAGATTTGCCGACGAAACGCCATATCTTTAGAATCGTGCAGGAATTGCTAAATAATGCCAAGAAACATTCACAAGCGAGTAAGGTAGTATTTACAATCGAAGAAAACCAGCACTATTTTTGCTTAAACTATGAGGATGATGGTGTTGGTTTCAACGGGTATGGGGCAGAAATCCAGAAAGAGATCGGTGCTTCTGGCATGGGAATTGAACAAATGAAAAGCAGAATTATGCATATGGGTGGCCAAGTGGATATAACGACAGGTAAAGGAATCGGTACTACATTTAAAATATGGATTCCGATTGGGGAGGTCATTCCTGCATGAGTGAGGTTGTCAAAACGATCGTAGTAGATGATCACCCACTATTTGCACGAGCAACTAAAGCGTTGCTAGAACAAATAGACCGCATTGAGGTTGTTGCTGTTGCCAGTGATGCTAAACAATGTTTAGAGCAAATAGAAAGGTATCGGCCTGGCCTCGTTTTCCTTGACTATCAGCTTCCTGATCAAACAGGTACAGAAGTCGCGGCAGCGATTAAGTGCAGATATCCACACACACATATTGTTATTTTTACTGGGATAGAATTAAAAGGCATTTTTAATAGGCTAATTGAGATTAAAGTTAGTGGTGTTTTATCGAAAGAGTCAAGTGAACGTACGATAATTAACATGGTTAATTGCATTTTGGAAGGTCAGACGATGCTGCCTATCGCGTATTTTCATCAGATGCAACTATTGGAAGTACATGAGCATGATCAGGAAAGTTTTATGCTAATTGAAGAAGAGGTTCACATGTTAAGTATGTTAGTGAAAGGAGCTACACACGAGCAGATAGCGGAACAAATTTATATGAGCAAACGCACAGTCGATAATTATCTAAGGAAAATCTATGATAAATTAGGTGTTAAATCTAGGACAGAAGCGATGGAAAAGTTTATAAAAAGTAAATACTATGCATAAAGGCAAGGAGTAGGGAGATTGGAAAGTAACATTCAGGAGCATTTGTATCGGGTTGTGGATGAATATATTCGTTCTGAGGATTTAAATCAGTTGTTCAAATCATTCCTTGTAAGTAAAGTGAAAGAAGATAGAACATGGGGAGAAATTACGCTATACACCCACTACATGTTTGGAGGAACCTCACCTGATATTCAGCGATATGCTGCTTTGACGGAGCTTATCGTTCTAATCTCTRATATTATTGATGATATACAAGACCAAGATCAAGTAGGCAAGCCGTGGATGCAATGCTCGCAAGCCGATACCTTACACACAATCTTTGTCATGCTTTTAGGTTTTGTCAGTGAGTTGGGACATATGCAGATTAATGAAAAAGTGTTGATAGAAATTACGCATATCATTACTCGATCGGTTAAAGGACAGTACAAAGATGTGATGAATACGGCAACATCGGCTGATGACTATTTACTAATGACTCAAGAGAAATCAGGATCTCTGTTCCGATTAGCTTGTTACATGGGGCATATGATGCTGGATTGTTCCCAGGAGACGATTGAGCAGCTAAACGATCTTGCAGATTGTATTGGAC
>NZ_JBFTQB010000808.1:0-3036 GCF_056398785.1 Paenibacillus sp. 01T422
ATGCCAATGAAACCAATACGGGATGGGTTCATTGGAACTCCGGAACGAGACCTGGCGCTGGCCAGCTTAAATTTGAAAATTGGCCGGATGTAAGGGAATATCCCGACAACGCTCTATTCCCTACAAATTTCAATAACCTGGGAACCGGAGAACAAGCCAATTTATTTACATCCAAGAATAAAGACGTAGTAGACTTGCATGTTTCTTGGTTACGTGATTATGGCATAGACGGGTTAGCGATTCAGCGGTTTTATGGTACAACAGAAGAGATCGAAAGTCCTATAAAAAATAGTATAAACATGGTTCAAGATGCAGCTGAAAAGTATAACAAATTATTTTATGTCATGTATGATTTGTCAGGATCAGGGAGTGTGGGAGAAGCAGCTATAGATCGAATCAAAAAAGATTGGGTTTATAATGTAGAACGAAAAGGCATTGTAAGCTCAACGAGTTATGCCCATGCAAAAGGTAAACCAGTAGTTAGCTTATGGGGGCTAGCGGGTGACAACCCATCAAGGTATCCTAGCGCAAGTGTTGCGCTCACACTAATTCATTGGTTCCAAGACAGAGGCTATTATGTTATTGGAGGCTTGCCTGATAATACATGGGCAACGGTAACAAATGATTATGCTGCCGTCTATCAGTCCCTTGATATGGCATCTCCTTGGACGGTAGGACGGTTTAATGGCTCAGAGGATGCTAAAGCATGGTGGGAGCAAACAGACCAACGATTGGATAGAGAACTGGCGTATTGTGAGCAATATGGAATTGATTTCCAGCCAGTTGTTTTCCCTGGGTTTGCTTGGTCGAATCTGAGGAATGGTTTGAATTCACCGCCAAATGAAATAGCCAGAGAAAGCGGAAATTTCATGTGGACGCAGGCGGCGCTATTAAGAGAACATGGTCTAAGGACATCGTATATCGCCATGTTTGATGAGTATGATGAAGGTACAGCAATCATTAAGGGTGCTGAAGATTCTTATGAGATCCCGCAAGGCGAGCAGTATTTGTATACACAAGCCTCAGAAGGTACATGGCTTTCTTCCGATTTTTATTTGCGGCTGACGGGAGCTATTGCCGATTTGAACAAACGTGATATTACTGAGAGCAATCCGGTAAGCTATGAGGTGCCGATTGAGCATTCGCAAGGTCCTGTTTATTGGCGAAATGGTTTTGAACAACGCGTAGCTGCAGGCGGTGAACTAACCAATGTTGACGTAGGTATTTACAATCCGGGTGATGCAGATGAACGCGGAAATCCACAAATTTTGAAGCGTCAGAATTCGGACCCCTCTTTAGATGCCTTTGCCATCGAGAGAGATACCTTTCATGCAGGTGTGTATTCATTCCGTTTTAGCGGTAAATCGGAAAATGGTTCCGAGAATACTCAGCTTTATGCGCGAATTGCGCCAACAAAAATAAAAGTTCAGAACAATTTGGAGCTTTCTTATTATATCCATGCTGAAAACGACTTAGGTCGGCACGCTTTCATTGATTTGTTGTTTGACGATGGGACTTATTTAAGCAACAAGGCTGGATTTACTGGCAAAAGCGCAAAAGGCACAGTAGGCGAATGGGAGAAAATCTCTTATGGTTTAGATTCTTCTTTCATAGGCAAGACGATAGTGGCGGTTATCGCCGCATACGATAACACGGCAGATGGCGTTTATACGGCTTACATGGATGATATAACGATTCAAAAATCGCAAAATCCTGAAGAGCCAACAACGCCAGTGCTTAGTCAAGCGTTGCTTGCGGTTGACACGACTTCACTTCAAGTGGGAACCACGGCTTCAGCGCGGGTAACGGGTACGCTTAGTAATGCAGCGCCTGCTGATCTCACTGTAGCCGCAGTTACGTATGGCTCAAGCAACAGCGCGGTTGCAACAGTTGATAGGCAGGGGCATATCATCGCGGTAGCCGAAGGTACTACTCAAGTTACAGCTGCGGTTACTCTGCAGGGTGTAACCGTGCAGAGTAATGCTGTTACGATCACAGTGGTGAAGCCGGTATCTTTAGGGGCCCCAGGCATGCCAGTCTTATCATCTAATAGCGGTGAAGCTACAGGATTAAGTGATGGCAGCTACACAGTAACCATGAATATGTGGTGGGGTAACAACGGTACTTTATTTAAGTTGTATGAAAATGGTACGCTCATCTCTACACAATCGATGAAGGATGCGGCTCCTGCGGCACAAACGGCTAAGGTTGATGTGCATGGTAAAGCGAACGGCACTTATACGTACACGAGTGAGCTTATTAGCTCTTTCGGTACGACAACGAGCAATCCGCTTGTTGTCACCATCGCGAACGCATCGCCGGGTAAGCCGGTGCTTTCCCAAGATAATTGGGATGGAGACGGTACATTTCATGTTGCGATGAACATGTGGTGGGGAACCAATGCTACAGAGTATCGTCTGTATGAGAATGGTGTGTTAATCGAAACGAAATCACTGCAAGCCGCTACGCCCGGCGCTCAAAGTACGGTGAGTGCAATTTCCGGACGTGGAGTTGGTACATACGAGTACCGAAGTGAATTGGTCAATGCAAGCGGAATAACCTCTAGTGACGTGCTAACCGTACAAGTAAAGCTATAATTGTAAGAGCCTTATGCATCCCGAAAGGGGTGCATAGGGCTTTTTTTCGAAAAATAGATTGTTATGCTAAATTTAACTCATAGTTCCAATACCTTACATGTTATTGCTGATATTTGGAAACGATATCTTAAAAAAAATAGTCGAATATGGACTGATTAGTGTTGAGATAATGCGAGGGATGCCCAGTAAGTAAGATGTGTTTTCTTACTTTAATATTTGCTGTAGGAGAAGGAAAAAAGTAAAGTAGTATAACTAGTCCTAAGTCTATGGGTATTGAATTAAAGATAATGTCTATTGAGAACTGGTATGATTGTACCAAGTTAAAAATCCAAGCAAGAACAAGTAAATGTTTTTCCAGCACCTGTTGTTTACTGGATTGCAGAATCTAAATATGTTGATGATTTTGAGCTGCGAGCAGTATATCTTTTGCTTGAAAATA
>NZ_JBFTQB010000809.1:0-3033 GCF_056398785.1 Paenibacillus sp. 01T422
CTCATGTTGTGCCGCAAAGCCGCCGTACGGTAGACATAAAGTCCACCCATCCGCTCATGTTGTGCCGCAAAGCCGCCGTACGGTAGACATAAAGTCCACCCATCCGACTGCTCAACAACATAATCCCCACCCGTTGATAAAAAAGGCTCTCCACGCTCAGCAGAAACATCGATGTTAATAAGGTCGCCAGGCTGAATTTTTCGATTTCCCGGTATTCCATGAGCAACTTCACGATTAATGCTGATACACGTGTTGCCAGGAAAGTTTTTGGTTGTTTTTGGAGCAAACACTGCCCCATGACTAATTAAAAATGTTTCTCCGATATCATCCAATTCCTTCGTCGTCATTCCAACACGTGCTTGACGTTTCATTTCACTTATTGTTAACCATTGTTTTGCGTTATCTTTGCAACCACTGAATTTACATAAGTATAAATAATAAAAGAGCACCTACATTAGGTGCCCTCTTTCCCTACTTAATTGCTATAAAAATCTGGATCTGTGTCTGCGCGGGATCCGAATTTCTGGTGTCATACAACTCATAATCCCCCGTATATGCCCTTACTTCCTCTGATTCCTTAAAATAAGCCCAAATCTTTCCCCACGCCTGAGCGACCACTTCATAGACAGGGCCCTTTTCTGTCGTAAATACCAAATATTTGCTCGCTGGCACTTGAACGGTATGGAACTTGTCCTCATCCTGCGACTTATCGCCGGCTACTTCGTGCCCAATCAGGGTAGTATATGCACCTGAAGCATCACTTTCATAATCCGTGTAGAGTGCATAGATTAGATGGGAATTGATTGTCGGGATTTGAGATGTGATTTGGCTTTGAAAGTACGTTTCCCACAGCTGCGGCAGCCTCCGATTCGGACCCGCTTCCTCCGCGTTAGTTGTTCGTACATGAACACCTGTTAGTGATATTGCTGGTTGCTCTGTGATATATGTTTGCATAACTTTGTCCTCATCTCCTTGTATTTATCATCAGTATACAGGGAGAAAGTGGACACCTATCTGTCCAGTTTCTTATAACGCTCCATAATTTTCCGTGCCCGATTTACCATTTCTTCGGCTACGTGGATCGGTTCTACGACTTTGACATGTTCACCGTAGCTCAGCAGCATGCCGTACAGCCATTCATCCTCGGTGAAGGGTCCTTTTACCTGTAAAGAACCATCCTCCTGTACGGTAACACGCTCTGGATCGAAGGTATCTCCAACGCGGTGACGAACTTTCGAATGGAATAGAAATGTCATCTCTTGCAAGTTGGCATTCGACCAATCCGACTCCCACGTGTAGCCTTCTAGCGAAGGGGCTTGTTTCTTTACAAAGGATTGCTCCAACACCCGTAACTCCTGTATACGCGATAATCGAAACACTCGGAACTCACTTCGAAGCGTGCAATAAGCCTGCAAATACCATAGGTATCCTTTCAAAATTAACGCTGCAGGCTCGACGACTCTCTCGCTCTCCGTGCCGTTCATGTTCAAATACTTGAAACTAACCTTGCTTGTATGCTCAATCGCCTGTCTCAGGCTGTTCACTTTATCCCGCGCCGCAGGTCCTTGCCCCCACGGATTAAAATCGAAAACAATTCCCGCTCCCTGTTGCTCCATTTGCAGCCGATCTACTCGACTGAGCATCGCCTTTACCTTATCCAGCAGGGTACCGAACACGCGGTCATCCACGGCTGTATGTATCCCTTTGACAGCCGCGACAATCGCTTCAATTTCATTGAGCGTCAAGAATTGCCGAGCCATAGTGTAGGGTTCCATGATTTCAAATCCGCCGGAGATGCCCTGATGGGCTACAATCGGAATGCCCGATTGATTCAAGGTCTCCATATCCCGATAAATCGTCTTCGTCGAAACTTCAAAACGGTCAGCCAATTCTTTGGCACTGACACGCCCGCGATTCAACAGCAGCACCGTCATCGCCAACAAGCGGTCAATTTTCATACGAATAGCTGTTCCTAAAAACAAAAGTCACAGATTGCGCACCTCGCTATACTCCACTTTAGGCTCTCTTCTACTAATACCTTAACCATAGCATGCGTGCATTAGGATGACAAACCTCATCAACCGTTGAAGTTACCACAATTCCTCAGCTTCCCGTTAAGATTAAGGATTATCAACGAGCAAAAACGGCCCGTGTTCGGATTTGTCTCGCGAATGGGCCGTTTTTGCTTTTTTCAGTTAAATTAAGAAATTACCAAACAAATGCGGATGTGATGATTACCAAAAGAATAAAGAGAACCAAAATAGCTGCTGCATTGTTACCATAACCTGCACAACTTCCACCATAACCTACTGCTCCCATATTTACTCATTCCCCTCTGGTGATTTGTCACTACCGTATAAAATATGTTCGCTATGTAGATATTGATTGGACTTATGTACCTACAGATTGCGCACCTCGCTATACTCCACTTTAGGCTATTCCCCCAATTCCTCAGCATCCCGTTAAGATTAAGGATTATCAACGAGCAAAAACGGCCCGTGTTCGCATCTATCTCGCGAATGGACCGTTTTTGCTTTTCTCAGTTAGATTAAGAAATTACCAAACAAATGCGGATGTGATGATTACCAAAAGAATAAAGAGAACCAAAATAGCTGCTGCATTGTTACCATAACCTGCACAACTTCCACCATAACCTACTTCTCCCATGTTTACTCATTCCCCTCTGGTGATTTGTCAACACGGTATAAAATATGTTCGTTATGTAGATATTGATTGGACGTATGTACCTACAGATTGCGCACCTCGCTATCCACTTTAGGCTCTCTTCTACTAATAACTTAACCATGGCATGCGTGCATTAGGATGACAAACCTCGTCTGCCGTGGAAGTTCCCCCAATTCCTCAACATCCCGTTAAGATTAAGGATTATCAATGAGAAAAAAACGGCCCGTATTCGCATCTGTCTCGCGAATGGGCCGTTTTTGCTTTTCTCAGTTAGATTAAGAAATTACCAAACAAATGCGGATGTGAAGATTACCAAAAGAATAAAGAGAACCAAAATAGCTGCTGCAT
>NZ_JBFTQB010000810.1:0-3019 GCF_056398785.1 Paenibacillus sp. 01T422
AGCTGCAACCAAGAGCCAAATTCATTCGTTCCGTATTTGGCCAGGTGGCGACTGCGGAAATTCTTAATACGCATCTTTTCAATTTCGATGAGGCTAGTACATCTGCCGGATGGATAAAAGAAATGGAAAATGACGCACATACACCAGAAACAGAGGAATATGGCATATCCTCCTTCGTGTATGAAAGAGTTCGTCCCTTCGAGCCTTCGCGGTTGATGAGATGGATGGAGGACTGGCCTGCGGAGATTGTCAGAGCCAAAGGGATCATGTGGCTAGCTAGCCGAAATGATTATGCRCAAAATCTAAGCCAGGCAGGACCATCTATTCGCTTTGGGCCTGCGGGGTATTGGGTATCTGCGCTTCCCGATGCAGACAGAGAAGCTGTTCTTGAAGAAGATGCAGGCCAAATTAAGCATTGGGACGCCATTTATGGAGATCGTGTCAATAAAGTCGTATTCATCGGCATGGACATGGACCGGGCTGAAATCATCGCATCCTTGGATGACTGCTTATTAACGGAGAATGAAATGCTTGGAGACTGGAACCTGTTAAATGACGAATTGCCGAATGCAATCATGGAATTAGAGGAAGCCTATCCTTTGCCGCAATAGCAACCAGATGAAAATACAATAGGAGGTGAAAAGCATGAGAGTCGTGGTTACTTTGGCGTGCACGGAAACAGGTGACAGGAACTACACAACAACGAAGAATAAGAGAAATAACCCTTCTAGGCTTGAATTAAAAAAGTATTGTCCGCGTTTAAAGCGTCACACGTTACACCGTGAAACGCGTTAAAATTCCCACAAAGATCCGGGCTTGTTTGTCCGGATTTTCTTAAGCCTAACTAAGAAAGGGGACGCATGTTAATGAAATTGGACGTCTATGAGGATAAAGAAATCATTTTGAGTCATCACTTGGATACGCATTGGAACCGCCGCTCATGTGTAGGAGTAAGCATTCTTGACGAGCCGGAGGATCATTCTTTGTATGCCTATCTGACCATGTTTGGAGCTCCCGCTTATAGTTGTCCGTTTGGATGCAATTATTCACAGTCATCTGGGTGAAACGGGAACGAATATTCGCAAAATTTTTGATTTTGCAAAGCTTGCGCCTTGTGTGCTATTTCTGGATGAATTTGATGCCATCGCTCGGGCAAGAGACTCGATTGATGAAGTGAAAGAAATGGCAAGAGTCGTCAACACGCTGCTTCAATGCTTGGATGAATTTCATGGAAACAGTACTTTTATCGCAGCAACGAATTTGGAAGAGGAATTGGTTACTGCTGTATGGCGTCGATTCGATACACGGATGAATTATCAGCTGCCGGGAACCGAGGAGTTAATCGTTTTCTTGAGAAATTTACTAGGAGATTCTAGTGAAGATGTGAAAATCATTGCACAAGCCAAAGACTTGTTCCACGGAAGCAGCTTTGCCGATATCGAGCAAATTATTCTTAAAGCTAAACGTAGAACGATTATTGAGGACAGTAAGATGAGTTACGAGAAACTTCTTAATGCCTACGAAGCATATAATCCAAGGATGCTAAGAGAAGCAATTCAGGTATAACGTTTCGGTCACATCATAAAGCGGAAGGAGAAACGTTACCCATGAAGAGACAACATACCCTACCGGAAGAGCAAGAATTGATCGTTCAATTCAGCAAATTATCTAGCAAAGGTATCAGGTTAACGGAACAACGTAAAGCCATGATTGAACTTATTTTAAAAACCGCTAAGCCGTTATCCGCAATAGATATTTACCGCAACATGGCAAAGGGATTTAACGGACTAAGTTATGGAACCGTGTATCAAAATATCAAGCTCTTTATTGAGTTGATGATTATTGAGTCATTTGTCCTCGGTGAAGAGGTGCGTTTTCGATTGATAGATCGAGATTATCCCAAGTATCATCTGATTTGTGTCGACTGTGAGCAAACAATTCCTATTGATGCTCAAACGGAACGTTTCAACCTTCCAATAGTGACCAATCGGTTTCAACCAATTAGTCATAAATTGGATGTGTATGGATACTGCACGGCATGCAACATAATGCACGAGTGATCATGAATAAATTTTAATTGTTTATTAATCGTAAAAATTACATATTATTTTTTTGGGTAGAAGCACAGTAGTTTAAGTGAGGGAGGTAAACCAAATCATACAATCAGTTCCTATTCATATTTTCTCCGGATTCCTTGGAAGCGGCAAAACTACATTGAATCCACCGGGATAGCTAACCCGATGGAAATTATAGAAGCGGTCACGGATGCTGAACAAGTATATCGAGCAAAAGGCATCTTACAAACCACAGACGGAATTTCAATAAAGAATCATTTGTTTCAGTATGCGTACCGTGAACTTGAATTCATGAATCTTAGAATTAAACCCAAAGCAGCGGTTCAGAATGTTGCGGTTTTTATCGGTGAAAATTTTTCAAAGGATGATGTCATTCAAGCTTTAAAGGAGATCTCTCCCAATTAACTCACGTTCAGAGGAGGATAAATGTGGGGAAACAGATTGTGGATTTCATTAAGTGCAGTCCAACCCAAAACATGACGATTTTAGTCAAATCGAATCACATAATGGATGAGTATAAACACATTGCTTCAAAACTTATGTCCTACGATAGTGTGTATGCGGAACAAGTTGGATTTATTGAAACGCCTGTTAATAGCAAGGCTTCAGCTCATTTGCAAATGGCTGGTGGCGAGTTTTGTGGAAATGCATGCATGGCCTTAGCGGCTTTCATTGCCTCTGAAAAAGCCATGGAGCCAAATGATTTGGCAGAAATCGTTTTAGGAGTCTCTGGGATCGACGAATTGATAACTTGTTCTGTGCAAAGAAAGCCAAATGGATTTTACTGTAGAGTCGGGATGCCAATTCCTCAACAAATAGAACAACGAATCATTTCGTATGAAGGCAATGATTTGGCTGTCATCATCGTGAGATATTCTGATTTTATTCATATTGTCATCGAAGTGGATGAGTTTTATGAATCGATAAGAAACAAAGCGGAGTCC
>NZ_JBFTQB010000811.1:0-3014 GCF_056398785.1 Paenibacillus sp. 01T422
TCATTGTGCGGTGAAGTCAGTCTTTCACGTTGAAGTTGTATGGGATTCGATGTGATGAGATAGAGCACAAAACCAATAATGGGCAAAATGAGGCAAATGGTAAGCCAGTTTAAAGCCTTGGCCGGTCTGCGAGCCTCAATTAGAGCTACGATTAACATAAAAACTGTGTTTAATAGGTACAACCAAAGAACCCACATGAAATAAAATCCCTCCTTTGTTTACTGTATCAGAATGTGCAATCAGTCCCAGAAATATACAAGAAGTAGCCTTCAGTTTGTAGACAAGTCTCAACATGCGGTCCATACCTTTTAATGAGATTCACTTGTTTATGGAAGGATAATGGAATTATTATATTCGCCTCATATGATCACATGCATGGGTTCTCTTTTTATTCGAAGCAAAAAAGAACACCTCTAATCCGGCAAAGAGGTGTTTGAGAATTTGGATGTAACGATGACGATTGACATTATCAATGTATTCATCTGGTTACTCTCCAATGGATTAAATGTTTTCATTTGGAGTATCCTTGATTTAACGATGGTTTTTGGGTTTTTTATTAGAGCTCCCAAATGATTACGGCCTGTCTTCAGTTGTAGCTCGTCAAATTCGTTAGAGATAAAAAGAGACTATCGAAATCGTCCTCTCCAATAATCGTTCCCATATATTCAATTCATCAAAATAAGTATCAGAAATACGCTTTGATAACCGAAAATCATCCTGTAACTCTTTCTGAATCTCAGCTATAATCGGTCCATCATAAATTGAGCATACTGATTCATTATTAAGATAAAAGGTGCGAGTATCAAAATTAGGGGTACCCGTCATCACATACTTTCCATCAATGCTCAAAACCTTTCCATGAAAAAAACCGTTCTGATATAAATAAATTTCCGCCCCATGTTTTAAGAGTTCTCTTAAGTACGGGTATGCAGCTTGTTTTATCAAAGGGAAATCACTATTAAGCGGAACTAAAATTTTTAAAGAAACACCTCGTTTTCTTGCCTCAAGCAGTTCATCCTCAATTTTCTTTCCTGGAATAAAATAAGGTGTGGCAATCACTATCGAATTACTTGCCTTCATTATCCAGTCTTGATATCGCTCCGCCAATCCTTTTCCGTCCGTAAATAAATACTCATAACGCGTATTTCCATTTTTAAGGAAGCTAGTATGAACAGGAAAACTGTCACCAGTGTTACTTTTCCAATCAAGCAAAAATTGTCTTTCCATTTCTTGAGCGCCGTCACCACTGATACGAAAGTGATAATCCTCCCAATGGCCCAAGCGCTTATCTTGGTTTAAATGTTCCTTTCCCATGTTAAAACMGCCAATATATGCAGTCGTCCCGTCAATCACAATAATCCGGCGATGATTCCGATTTTGTAAAGTATAGAAGAGATGAGGAAACTTAGGCTTTCCGCTAAACGTAAATTGCACCCCAGCCTTTCGTAATCTTTGTCGCATCGATTTCTTAAACAGAAAGCTTCCCATTCGATCTGTCGATAACTTAACTTCGATTCCTTGTTTTGCCTTATCCTCCAATAAACCAAGAAATTTATTACTAATTTCATCGTTTCGGATGATAAAAAAATGTATATAAATGTACTCTTTCGATTTTTGAATATCGGAAAAGAGCGAATCATATAAATCTTGTCCCTCGTTATACATCTGAAAATCGGCATAGTGGAAARGACTTTGTTTTGCCACAGCAGCCTCTTTTACGCCTTCTTCTATGTCTAGATAAACCCATCCTA
Source organism: Paenibacillus sp. 01T422 (assembly GCF_056398785.1). Taxonomy (NCBI): domain Bacteria; kingdom Bacillati; phylum Bacillota; class Bacilli; order Caryophanales; family Paenibacillaceae; genus Paenibacillus; species Paenibacillus sp. 01T422. Next base: position 1,752 of record NZ_JBFTQB010000811.1, read on the forward strand.
TGAGTAAAAATAGTAATAAAGATGTAAATAATACCTTTTTCACACAAAATACTCCTTTTTATGATTACTATTATCCGGGAAGGGCATTTTTATACAGTACAATTATTTTTCTAAAATATCGCGGTCTTCGATTATCACAAACGAAGGTGGCATTTGAAAAAGCATTTGGGGTTAAGATATTATGGAACCCGTGACAATAATTTAGGGTACCGAGGAATAGCATGATTGCAATGAGTCGGAAAACTCTTGCAGTTTGTGATACATGCCACCTTTTAATCCATTCAGGTAAATACCAAGGGAAGAAAATCGCTGATTTATAATTATTGGCGAGCGGAGTGTATAGGAAACTTGCATGCTCCGTTCTGGGAGGGGTTGTTGGAAAAGTGCTATCTTCGGGTGGTAACTCGCTGGCTTCCTACTCTACGGCACGTCCGGTGTGGAGCAGGGGAAAAGCTGGAGATGACATCAAATGCTTACCTATAGCAAAAAAACAGCGGCAGTCTAGGACTTTATTTCCTCGTCCATGGCTGCCGCTGTTTTTTTTTGGTTAGTGTAATACTTATTTCACAAAAGGGAACAGATTTGGCTGCTAAGTAGGGTTCTATATCGGCATCGATAGGAAGGCTGCATAAGCTTGGGGAATTGCTCAATTGTTCTCCTAGCGTTTCGATCGTCGAATCCGGCATCTTTGAGCGCCTAAACATTCCATGCAATCTGACAAACATATTTCTTTTTCTCTTTGTGGAAATTGATTTCACATACGAATGCAAAATCGATTATAGGCTATTGGAGCACGTATTAATCTACCTTGATCACGAGGCCCGTTTAACAACAAAACTGCTCCTGGATCACTTAACTATCGTCTATGTTAATTGAATCTGGATTGTCATAATTGCCCTATTGCAACCTTCCGAGCCGCTTCCCGCTATAAAATTGGACGAATAGCCTCCGCTGATCGACTCTATCAATTCTCTCACTCTCGGAATAGGAATGTAAGAGTTCAAACACGATAAATATATTACGAATGATTGAAAGGGGTATATGGATATGGCATGTTCATCTGGTTGTGAAGGAAAGTGTAACAAGATGAGGCGGAATGAAAAAGAAAACCAAAACCTCCCCGAAAACGTTTCATCCATTCTGGTTTATCTTTTCTACCATTTTGGGCTAGGTCTTTTAGTTTTCGAATATGATGTATCTCAATGTTTCCTTTCGAACGGCAAAGTTCGCAGGTGTCATTAAGAAGTCGCTGCACTAACTGGC
>NZ_JBFTQB010000812.1:0-3012 GCF_056398785.1 Paenibacillus sp. 01T422
CTTATAGATCAGTTCGGCGGCATGAGGGTAGATGTCGATATGGATATGAGATATCAGGATGATAGTGACGGAACAGATATCAATTTGAGAAAAGGCACGCAGCTCTTAAATGGCAAACAAGTGCTTGATTATATTCGCTATCGCAAATCGAATCTGGGAACAGCGGAATCCTCGGACATAGAACGGAATCAGCGCGAGCAATTTGTGCTTAATGAATTACTTGATAAATTAACTTCACTTAATGGTGTAACCGCTTGGGGGAAGGTGCTTGATATTATGGGAAGCTCCATTAAGACGGACATCCCGGCAGATGAACTTCGAATTTTGACCAAATCGTACCGTGATTATAAACCTGCAAATGTGCAGTATATTCATCTGGATGGGACATGGGAGAGTCCTTATCTGGTTGTGAAGCAGCAGGATTTAGAGGAAGCGCTGGAAGCTTTACGCGGACAAACGGACACTTCAATTGACAGCTATTTGCAGACAGATTAAAGTGTACAAGAAGCGATGGCTATTGCTACATAGCAAACGCATTTTTGGTAAAAGATAGAGGGGGAAGCACGGTTGAAGTTTAATGAAATTTCTGCGCAAGAATGGCACGATTTAAAACCATACTTGGACACATGTTTGCTGCCAGTAACGGGGTTGACCGGATTCGAAGACCCCGCACAAGTGACTCTGGCGCTGGAGCAGCTCCGAGATGCACTAGAAACCATCGAAATTCCATACAAAGGTAGGGTAGTGACGTACCCAGCGCTTCATTATATGACGGCGGTGAGCATGAGGGACCAGCTAGAAGCCCTGTCCCTTCATTTAAAAAGGATGGGATTTCGCTATGTCATCGTACTAACCATACATACGGAAGCTGCAGACTGGAAAGCAGATCAAACCGATTTGTTGATTGCTGTCGAAATGGAGCAGTGGGAAAGCAAATCCGAGCAGATCAAATCAAGTATTTCTAAGCAAGTTCAGCACTTATGGCAGCATGGTGATTAACTTTAGCTGTTAAGTGTATTATTGGAAAAAAAATTGTGCAGGATAAGGGGAGTAATGGCGTACATTGGCTGCCAAAAAGTTGTGACAATTTCGTTAAAATTTGTCCGAACGCCAAGTTTTCAATGGCTCAAAAGGAGTTCTGGATTCTTGACGACCTAGTAGTCGTAGGATATTATTAGTAATGTCCTAGTTATGTAGTGTAATGTCGAACGACACGTGATAGAGGTAACTGACGTCCGAGAGGGTTGGACATCGGCCAATGTAGGAGGGTAGACCTGAGAATGAGTGATCATAACAATCACAATGAAGAACAGCACGGGAAGAAACCCGGGACAAAACGCGAAATGTCTCGTCGGCAATTTCTATCCTACACCCTTGGTGGCGCTGGAGGATTCATGGGGGCCGGCATCATTATTCCGATGATTCGGTTTGCGGTAGATCCTGTGCTTCAGAAGAAGACAGAATCAGATTGGGTTAAAGTTGTCGAAGAAAGTAAAATTACAAATGTACCACAATCATTTACGTTCCAGATACATCAAGTAGATGGTTGGTACGAAAGTGACGCTGAATTGGTTGCGTGGATTTCCAAAGACAGCAGCGGCAAGCTCTTTGCATTGAATCCTACTTGTAAGCACCTTGGATGTACGGTTAACTGGAACGATAACCCGGCTTACAAAGATCAGTATTTCTGTCCTTGTCATGGTGCTCACTATACGCAAGATGGTAAAAACCTTGCTGTCGCACCAAAACCATTGGATGAATACACAACCAAAGTTGAGAATGGGTTCGTTTATGTGGGACAACTGCATGCTAACACAAGAGTATAAGGAGGCGTCACAGTCAGATGTTTAAAAACGTATACAACTGGATTGACGAACGTCTTGATATTACGCCTATGTGGAGGGATGTAGCAGATCATGAGGTTCCAGAACACGTTAACCCTGCTCATCATTTTTCCGCTTTCGTGTATTGCTTCGGCGGATTGACGTTTTTCATCACAGTCATTCAAATCTTGTCGGGTATGTTCTTAACCATGTATTACACACCTGATATCATCAATGCTTATGCAAGCGTTGACTACTTACAACATAAAGTAGCTTTCGGTGTTATCGTCAGAGGTATGCACCACTGGGGAGCTAGTTTAGTTATCGTAATGATGTTCTTACATACCCTGCGCGTGTTCTTCACAGGTTCTTACAAAGCACCACGTGAAATGAACTGGGTAGTAGGCATGCTCATTTTCTTCGTTATGTTAGGTCTAGGTTTTACGGGATACCTGCTTCCATGGGATAACAAAGCATACTTTGCTACACAAGTAGGTATGAAAATTGCAGCGTCCGTACCTTTAGCGGGTCCGTACATTGAAACATTGCTGCAAGGCGGAAGCATCGTTGGTGCGCAAACACTAACTCGTTTCTTTGCCATTCACGTGTTCTTCCTGCCTGGCGTTCTGCTCGCTTTGCTTGCTGGACACTTCTTCATGATTCGCAAACAAGGTATTTCCGGACCGCTATAAATTAGGGAGGGGCGAATAGCGTGGCTCATGGTCATAAGTCTGACGAGAAAATCGTTTACGTAGGGGATTCCCGCGTAATTAAGAAAACAGAAGAGCAAAGATTAATTCCTCGCGATTACTCTGCGTATCCGGGAAAATCGGAAGCCTTTATTCCAAACTTCTTGTTAAAAGAGTGGATGGTAGGGGTAGTTGTACTAGTCGGTATGTTAGTGTTAGTAATGTCCGACCCGGCTCCGCTTGGTTATCCTGCGGATCCTAAAAATACAGCGTTTATTCCGATGCCTGACTGGTACTTCTTGTTCATGTATCAATTATTGAAATACCCGTACACATCCGGGGATTATGTAGTACTTGGAGCGGTTGTAGTACCTGGTTTACTGTTCGGCGGTTTGTTGCTGGCTCCATTCTTGGATACAGGCAAAGAGCGTCGTTTCTACAGAAGACCAATCGCTTCAAGCCTGATGATTTTATCTCTTATCGCTTGTACATACTTAACG
>NZ_JBFTQB010000813.1:0-3011 GCF_056398785.1 Paenibacillus sp. 01T422
ACGATATACTTTCTAAGTACTAATTTACAATTAAGGGAGACCTAAAGTATGAGAGATCCGCGACTTCAAACATTTGCCCGTAACATTATCCGCTATTCGGTTAGTCTTCAACCCGGAGAGAACATTTTGATCGAGATGATTGGCGTCAAAGATCCTGAACTCGCCAAATGCTTCATCGAAGAAGTATATGCCGTAGGCGGTAAGCCATTCATTGAGCTGCGTGATCCTATGATCATGAGAAGCTTGCAGATGAAAGGCACACAGGAGCAGTTCAGTGAATGGGCTGATTTCGAGCTTGCCCGCATGAAACAGATGGATGCTTATGTAGCTGTACGCAGCGGAGATAACATTACAGAATCGTCTGATGTGCCAGATGAGCAAATGCGCCTTTACTTGAAATATTTCCAACGTCCGCTCTTTGATGAGCGCATTAACAATACCAAATGGTGCGTCATGCGCTACCCGAATCCTTCTATGGCCCAGCTAGCTGGCAAAAGCACGGAAGAATTCGAGAACTTCTATTTTGATGTTTGCAACCTCGACTATAGCAAGATGGCGACAGCTATGGAATCGCTAGTAGACCTAATGAAGCGAACAGATAAAGTTCGTCTTGTTGCCAAAGGAACGGACATCTCCTTCTCCATCAAAAATATCGGCGCAGTGCCTTGCTCCGGGCTGAGAAATATTCCGGATGGTGAAGTGTACTCAGCGCCAGTGAAAGACTCTGTCAATGGTGTAATCAGTTACAATACACCAACGATTTACTCCGGCACTTCCTTCGAGAACATCGTGCTTCGTTTCGAGAACGGCCGAATTGTCGAAGCGACTAGCAATGACACCAAGAAATTAAACGATATTCTGGATACAGATGACGGTGCAAGATATATTGGTGAATTCGCTATCGGCGTGAATCCTTATATTCAGCATCCAATGAAGGACATTTTATTCGATGAGAAGATTGATGGCAGCATCCACTTCACACCAGGTCAAGCCTATGAGACTGCAGATAACACGAACCGCTCCTCTGTTCACTGGGATATGGTCCTGATCCAACGTCCTGAATACGGCGGCGGAGAAATCTACTTTGACGATGTGCTTATTCGCAAAGACGGACGTTTCGTCCTACCTGAGCTTGAGAAGCTTAACCCAGAAAACTTAATGTAATCAAATAAAGCAGTTGAGGCATCCGATCACGATCGGACAGCTTCAGCTGCTTTTTATATAATGGCATTAAGTTTTGCATAAACACTTAGCCAAGCCAGTGGAATATGACGCCTTCTGGCGATTCATCTATTGTTGGCCGCGTGGTAGGAATAAGCAAATTGGTGYCCTTCACCTGCTCATTGCTTGTCGCAGCCCACGTTGAGGCTTGGATCTGAACTTCTGCGCCCTTAGGTACAAAGGGAAACAGCTCCTGCACGTCCCCATTCGTCAATCTTACACACCCAAGCGATTTATCAGAGCCAATGGAGCTCTCATCGTAAGTACCGTGAAGCGCAATTGCCCCCAGCCCGAGACCTGCCTCCCCATAGCTTTGAGTGCGGCTTCCCTGAGGATTTTGCACACGGTCCTTTACAAGGAATTGACCTTGTGGTGTACGATCATTTGCTCCAAGACCAATTTCTTTATCCCATAAAATATAATCCCCGCTAACCAGTTTAAGCTGATGTTCCTCTTTATTGATTTCAATATGAACCGGTTCATACGGGGTATTCTGCACACTAGTGGAATTTGCATAGAACATCTGAGCCGGGTCTGCCGCATCTGGCGCATAAACCCAGCCACCTTTGCCCGTGAAAGCCTCAGAAATGCCATTAGAGCCCGTTGACACTTCCAAAGGGATGAAGCTGAGATAGTTATTCGGATAATCCTGCAGCAGTGCCTCTAGACGTTCTGGAGGGCTGCCATGATCTTTGGTGTATGCCGCCAACGCGGTCCGAACTAAATTAGCACCAATCGCACTAAGCGGTTGGTGCTTTCCAAATTCGGTATTCAAGAAACGGATTTTGACAGATTGATCTGTCTCAGGATGATATTGCGCAACGACCACAGCACTCTTGGTCAACTCCTCATCCCTGAGCAGCAATGTTTTCCCCTGATTCGCGCTATCCTGGGAAATAACGCCGTAAATCAGGATGTTCGTCTTCGGCATTTCCTTAGCCAGCTCAAGTGCCTGCTTGTGCAAGGCTGTTTCAATCGCTCCATTCTCTGTCTCAGGCGCAATGTACATCACGAAGGGAGCATCAACCGTTTCGTAGGTGATGTCACTTCCAGCGCCCCAAATCTTCATCGTAGAAATTGTTTTGTAGAGTGGATTACTCCCTGCAAACAAAACAACTAGCAAGAGATTGAAGACAAGTAGAACGATGAGCAGCGTTTTCATAAAAGGTGGCAACATCCCCTTCGCTTCCTCCGGGAAAGCATGCTGCAAGGTCATCGCATGTGCAGCTTTCTCCYCTTCGATGTCGCGAATCGCACGATTCGCAGCGGAGTAGAATGGTGATGGGTAAGTACGAAGAACTTCCTTGTAATGAAAAATAGCTCGTTTGAAATTCCCTCTTCTTTGAAATTTTTGCCCGATCTTATAATGAGCTTCCGGTGAAGTTGCGTCTAGATACCGGATGACTTTCTCATAGTACATCGGATCGGACGGAGAAATGAACAAGTTCTTGTGCAAATGAATGAGATTGTCATCGAGATGGTTACGAAATCGCTGGGTACGGCGTATCATTCGGCTCCTCTCCGTTCAATGGATTAGCTTGTCCATATCTGATGACTGATACGATTAGTATCTCTGATACATAATGTATCATGATTAACGTCATAATGACAACCCTTTTCTTGCTTCCYGAAAGCACCAGCATGAACCTTACCTATTTAGCAAAAGCTGAATCTCGGAGGTGATAAAGATGAGTGGAAGAAACAGCAAACCGAAAAATAATGGACCATCCGGCAGCCCGTCTCGCCTGGATCAATTTGGAGAAAAAGCCGTCCAACAAGATAAACGCGAA
>NZ_JBFTQB010000814.1:0-3009 GCF_056398785.1 Paenibacillus sp. 01T422
GGCTCAATCGAGTCGCAACATATCGCACTCGGCCGATTCCGCAGCGACTTGCCAGGACTTCAGATCGCAGGCCTCGATCGTCTCGTGCGCGAAGATGACGGCAAGGGCTTGAAAGGAAAAGATGCGCTTTTCCTTTTGGATAGCGAGGGGCGAGAGATTTGGAAGGAAGATCGTCAAACAGACGGCTGGCTGACCATTATTGAACCTTTACGCGGTTGGGTGAAGGGCGCAGCGGATTACATTTTAGCTTATCGCCGTGGTGGAGGTGTGTTTCCAACCTTATATGACGGCAACATGAATGAGGTCGTTTCATTTCCGCTTGAAGGTTATGCGGTGCACGCCGATTTGTTCGGTAGCGGGAGCGAACAGGTGATTATCTTTAATAATGAGACAATGGAGATTTATGCGAGTCAACCTTATGATGTGACGGAGAAGCCTTCGGCTGTACCGCTGCCACAGCCGAAACGGTTATCCAGCTCCACATTGTACCCTGGCGGAGAGATCCCGATCTAATGGAGGCTGACATGAAGATGAGTCCCTATTTTCAACCAAACGAATCGATCGCTGGCAAAGCGAAGTCTGACGAACATATACTGGCGACGATTGCTGGAAGGTTCATCGGTGCCAACCCCAAGCATCCTCCGGTTTATCGGATATATTCGGAGGAAGGCTTCCGGCGCGGAGCAGATTATCGTTACGAAATGGACCTTGYGCAGAGATGGCCGGAGCTGGAGGACGGGCAATTCGTCTACGTCTGGGGAAAGCTGTGGAGTGATGGGGAGATTGAGCATCCGTTCAGTGTAAGCTGCTATTGTCCTGTGCGTATCATGGTGAACGGGACGCAGCAATTCGCGTCCAACCTGAATGACGATGTATATCCAGAACGAAGCAGCTATTTCCGTGCCAAACTCGGCAAGGGCTGGAATCACATCGTCCTGGAATTCGTGGCAACCGCAACGGGTTGTGGCGGCAAGTTCGGAACAGGAAGCATCAAAGGCTTCCCGATGCATATGCTTTCCCCTGCAGCTGAGCGGGAGGGGCAAGAGGGTTGGGTGTACAGCAGTCCGCAATCGGCTGCTTGGGAAGTCATGCCTGGTGCCGGGGAGGAGAAATGCATTGATGAATGGTATCCGCGAGCGGCTTGGACACCACGGGAATTGAGCAGCGGATGCTTCACCCGCATCTACGGCGAAAAGCCAGGGCTGGTCGCCTACGCGTGGACGAAGCTGGAGAACAGAAACCCGAACGTGCAAAGGGTCCGGCTGACAGGTGAGTATCAAGGCCAGCTTACCATTTACTTGAACGGTACTTCCGTCTTTGAGAGACATCAGCACCTGGCGGATGGCCGGATCGGGATAACACTTGCAATCCCGTTTGGTGTCCATGATCTCATTGCCTGTTCTACTTGTGAGGGTTCGATTTGGGGTGTTGGTATTGAGCTTGAATGTCTTAGTGCTGAAGAAGCCATCCCAGTGAAACGAATGCCGCCTTTTCCTGTTGAAGGGTTGACGGATGGCTGGTTGTACGCAGGACCTTTCTCACCTGAAAAAGCTCCACAGCCAACCGCAATTACTCGCATGGATGCACCGCTTGGCTCAGAAGATGAGCGCACATTCTGGCGTGCCGATTTGCCTGGAGCTTGGGTACGGCCTTATTTGGAGAATGCCATTTATGGCAAATGGAACTATCCGCTTGGCGTGACGCTTTATGGCATCTTGCGAACAGGTCAGGAGTTAGCGGATCCGCATTACACGAACTATGCTGCTGATCATATAGAACAGTGCACTTCCTTGTTCGCTTACAGTCGTTGGGACCAGGCGCAATATGGCTCGCCGGGCGTGAATCACCAACTGACGCTGATCGACAGCTTGGATGACTGCGGTTCCTTCGGTGCAGCAATGCTGGAGGCAGGCAAACTCCGGGCGCTGGACGGCGCAGAGGCGGCGGCCGAACACATAGCCGATTACATTACGCGGGAACAAAGCCGGCTTGAGGATGGGACGTTGTACCGAACGCGGGGTACGACCGATTTCATGAAGGATACAGTTTGGTGCGACGATTTATATATGAGCACGCCGTTTCTCAGTAAGTATTACGAGCTTACAGGTAATGTAGCGTATTTGAATGATGCAGCGAAACAGTTTTTGCAGTATAAAAAGTTGATGTTCATCCCCGAGCTATGCATCATGCATCATGTATTCGATTTTAAATTTGGCAAAGGAAATGGCGTGCCTTGGGGACGAGGCAATGGCTGGGTGCTGTTTTCGTTAACGGAACTGCTGGCCGTCATGCCAGACGAACATCCAGAACGCCTTGAGTTATTGGCCTTTTTCCGTGAGCTGTGCCAAGGGTATAGGCGTTTACAGGGTGTGCAGGGATTATGGCACCAAGTGCTGACAGATCCTGAATCGTATGCGGAGGCATCTTGCACATCGATGTTCATCTACGCGCTGGCTAGAGGTGTCCGCTTCGGCTGGCTGGAAGAGGCAGCTCCCTATGTGGAGGCTGTGCTGCGGGGGTGGGACGGCTTGACGCGTTATGCGATCGATAGGAACGGAAATGTATACGGCGTCTGCCGAGGTTCGGGGTACTCGTTCAATAAGCTGTACTATAAGGACCAGCTTTCTTGGCAGTTGAACGATACGCATGGAATCGGTATTGTGCTGTTGGCGGGCATTGAAACGATGAAGCTGCGGAAGCATTTATCGGCTTGCAGTAGCTAAGATAGCCGGCATGACCCTTTGGGTTATGCCGGTTTATTTGTCCTAACGCCGATTCCTCCTGTTATTTTCCGCGATTGCTCCACTTTTGAGGAGCATAGCTCCAGTTACTACCGCTAATTCCTCCACATCTAGCAGATTTCTGCAACTACCAGCGATTTAGATGGAGTTTGTACCGCTATTGTGCTCCCTGCCGCTGAGCATCGGGGAATAAAGGTAGTTTTTCCCTTTAATCCACCCGAGGCACCACCTATCGGAGCCGTCCCCTCAAAACTAGGCAACTGAGCAG
>NZ_JBFTQB010000815.1:0-3001 GCF_056398785.1 Paenibacillus sp. 01T422
GGACATAGGAAGCTCCTCGATCATCCTCCAAAATTTTTCCAGCATCCAACATATTACTCCTATCCAGCGTACATCTTCTTATTGACAGGATGAGGCTGTAATCCGATGAGATTCCGGAAGTTCTCTTCCCAATACGCGATAATAAATTTCTTCATACTGTTGTGTGGTGATATCATTACAAAACGTGAATCTGGCACGGTCCAAACAATTTTGCACCACTTGCTCATACAGTACTTGGTTGCTGAGCAGGTTCACTACATGATCTGCCATCGCTTCCGTATCGCCCACATTGGCAAGGTAACCGGTTTCCCCATGCGTAATCAGCTCGGGAATCCCTCCTGCATTTGAACCAATGGTTGGCACACCACAGGCCATAGCTTCCAAAGCGACCAATCCGAAGCTCTCTTTCTCCGAAGGCAGGAGCATGACATCAGCAAGCGAAATCACCTGTGATACGTCATCCTGCAGCAGGGGACGTATGAAGTAACGACGTTCCGCCAAGAGGCGGAGTACGAAGGCTTCCGCCGCCCGACTTCCGTCGCCTATATCTCCGACTTGATGGAGGATCTGAAGCGGCGTGATTTTACCATGAACGCGATGGCGATGGACCGCGAAGGCGAAGTGATCGATCCGTTTGCTGGGCAAAAGGATCTCGCTTTAGGTGTGCTCCGCTGCGTAGGCCAAGCGGAAGAACGCTTCGGCGAAGATGCGCTGCGCATGCTTCGCTGCATCCGCTTTGCCTCGACCTATGAACTGCAGGTCGAGGAGAGCACGTGGTTGGCGCTGCTTGCGCAAGCCCCGCTGCTGCGCCACATCGCCATGGAGCGCGTGCGCAGCGAGCTCCAGCGCATGATTGACGGCCCCGCCCCTGCGCGGGCCGTCAGGCTGCTTCTGGCGAGCCGCCTAACGGCGCACTTCAAAAAGCAGCTACCGCTGCCTTTTGAGCGCTGGCTCGCCTGGGATGACGCGCTGGACGCTGTCAGCGCGCTGGATGGGCAGCATGACCGCTGGTCCATGCTGCTGATGCTCCTGGAGGTGCCGGCGGACGTTGTCCGCACGGCGCTCCAGGAGCTGACCTTCTCCCGCGCCKACGGCGACGCGGTATGGGCTGTATTGGCCCTGCGCGAAGCTGTGGCCGCTTCATCATCAGACCCTGCTCGGCTGGAGCGGGTCTGGAAGCTTGGCGCGGTGCGCAGCGGCATAACCGCCGCCCGCGCGCTGCTGCGGCTGCTGCGTGAGCTGCAGCCCGCTAGCGGTCAGCGCGGCGAGCTCGCGCTGTTTCTTGAAGCCACCGCGCCGGAGCTGGTGCGCCGCGGGGAGGATTGGCTGAGCGAGGTACCCTGCTTCAGCCTGAAGGAACTCGCCATATCCGGCAAGGATTTGGCGTCAGAACTGGCCATGCAGCCGGGCCCATGGATGGGCAGACTGCTGCAGGAATTGCTGGAAAAAACCGCGCTCGGGGAATTTCCGAACGAGCGAGAATCGCTTTTACAAGCCGCGCGTGCTGCGAAGTAGCAGTGCGCGTGGTTTTTTTACTTGGGTTCCTCTCGTGCTTTTGACTCGTGTTTTCTCTTGTGTTTTTACTTGCGTTATCTCTCGTGTTTTCTCTCGAGTTTTTTACTCGTGTTTTCTTTCATGTTTTCTCTTGTGTTTTTACTTGCGTTTTTCAACTAGTTAGTTAATTGGAGTGAACAAAATGAATGAGCGGATTTTAGAATTATTCCAAGAATCGCCAGAAACTTACGTGTCAGGTGAGGAAATCAGCCGTAGATTAAACGTGAGCCGAACGGCGATTTGGAAGCATATCGAAGAGCTGCGGGCGGCTGGTTATGAATTTGAGGCAGCCCCACGCAAGGGTTATCGGTTGGTGAGTAAACCGGATAAATGGCAGGTGGCCGAGCTGCTGCAGGGATTGAAGACGAAAGTGCTGGGACAAAAGGTGCATGTGTATGGGGAAGTTGATTCTACCCAGACGATTGCGCACGCTCTAGTAGCGTCAGGGGCTTCTGAGGGCACGCTTGTGCTTGCTGAGGCACAAACAGCTGGGCGTGGCCGAATGGGACGTGCATGGCATTCTCCAGCGGGTAAAGGCATATGGATGAGCTTGGTGCTAACGCCAAAGGTGCCTGTTTACTTCATGCCGCAGCTAACTTTACTGAGTGCTGTCGCGCTTTGTCGGTCGATTCAGAAAGTATGCCGCGTCGACATTGGGATTAAGTGGCCGAATGATTTGCTGATTAAAGGGAAGAAAGTCAGTGGTATTTTGCTGGAGAGCAGCGGTGAGGATGAACGGCTGAAGTAGTCATTGCCGGGATTGGGATCTCCGTGAATTTGAAAGTTGAGGATTACCCGGAGGAACTGCGTTCGGTTGCAACTTCTTTGGCGATTGAATCGGGAACGGATATCAAGAGAGAAACGTTGGTACAAGTTTTTCTTTTAGAATTCGAAGAGCTGTATGCTTTGTACTTGGAAGAAGGTTTCGCCCCAATACGATTGCTTTGGGAAGCCTTGAGTGTCACGCTCAAGCGTCCTATCCGAACCCATACACCTAATGGTGTGATTGATGGGATTGCGGACTCCTTGGATGACTCAGGCGCGTTAACGGTGATCAAAGAGGACGGAGAGAGAATCAAAGTCTATTCTGGCGATATTGAACTGCGTTAGAAAAATTAAGGTATCATTTGGAAGCTACATTTGGTATAATTGAATAACGAGGCGGTATCCTTAAAGGAACTGCACTTGCTGCTATACAAGCGTAGTAACATGGTCAACTCAGCCAAATAACGAGTAAACAAGATGTTGGATTCTGCTCTGAGCCTACGGGACCGAGACAGAAGAATCATTGGATTCTTTCTGCACGCGATCCTTTTAGCTCTTAGCTAAAAGGTTTTTTTATTTTATATGAGGAAGCTGGGATACAAATGGAAAAGCGGAAGCCGCTAACAACAGCCAGAATGAGAAAAATGAAGCAAGACGGCGTRCCTATTACGATGGTAACGGC
>NZ_JBFTQB010000816.1:0-5705 GCF_056398785.1 Paenibacillus sp. 01T422
CTTGCATAACGAACGGATAGCTCGATAAGCTTCAGTTTCTCCTCGTCAGTTAATGTAGGTGCCTCACCAGTGGTCCCACAAATTACGAGGCTGTCTGATTGCTGCTCTTCGATTAAATAATTAATTAGCGGTTCTACTTGGTCCCAGTTGACTTGTAATTGCTCGTCAAACGGAGTGACCATGGCTGTGATTACTCTTCCAAAATCCACCGTTTGCACCTCCTGAATCTCATATTCATTTATTTAAACCAAATTTATGATGTAACGCCTTAACTGATTTAATCATATCTTCACCTTGAACAAGCACCCAAATCGTCGTATTGGAATCGGCTGATTGCAGGATCCGTATGTCTTCTACCGTTAAAGCCTCTACAATTTGCGCCATAATTCCCGGCACACCGTTCATACCCCCGCCAATCACGGATACCTTGGCACAACCACTTAACGCATGGGGTTCATAACCATGGCTTCTAAGAAGCTTAACTGCACGCTGAGCCTCGTGATCGAATACGGTATAAACAACTGCCGAAGGATTCACACTTATAAAATCAACACTAATTTGGTTCTGCGCCATTGTTTTGAATACACGAAGCTGCAGATCAAATTGCCCCTCAACAGCAGCCACATATATTTGCGTAATATTCGTAAAATGAGCAATCCCTGTAACAAAGCGGTCTTTCACTTGATTCAAATCATGCGGAATACTATCTGAAGCTGTAACCAAAGTGCCTAATTCCTTCGTGAACGTGGATCGCACCCGGATCGGAATATTAGCGTGCATAGCGACTTCTACGGCACGCGGATGAATCACTTTGGCGCCATTGTGCGCCATAYTGCAAATTTCGGCAAAGCTGACCCGTATAAGCGGTTTAGCATCCTCCACAATTCTTGGATCCGCTGTCATTATCCCATTCACATCGGTGAAAATATCAACAATCTCAGCTTTCAGTGCTGCTCCTAAAGCAGTCGCTGATGTATCACTACCTCCGCGACCCAGCGTAGTCAGCTCATCGTCGCTAGTTTTGCCTTGAAAACCAGTAACAATAACAACCATATCTTGTTCCAGTAATTCTAAAATACGGTTAGGCTGCATAGCAACGATCTTCGCATTACCATGATCATCATTTGTTAAAATGCCAGCTTGCCCACCCGTCAAAACTGTTGATCGTATGCCTCTAGACTGCAATAAGCTGCACAAATGTACCGCAGAAATTAATTCTCCGCAGCCCATTAGCATATCGAGTTCACGCGCCGGCAGCCCTTCCCCGTTCTTGCGAATAAGGTCTAAGAGCGTGTCAGTCGCATAGGGTTCCCCCTTACGTCCCATCGCAGAAACAACAACGACTAGTTTGTAATCATCAATTAGTGCATCTTGAATATGTCCAATAACGTGTTCTCTAGCTTGTGCGGTGGAAAGCGAGGTACCTCCGAATTTCTGTACAAGGATTCGCATGAGTTTCCCCCATATTCACTGCAACTTGATCGCAGTTATGCCAGGAGCATTCGCAAGCAATGTCTTCACTTCTTCTACGTCGAAATCTTCTTTCAATTCTACGTAAACGGACTCTGAATGTCCATACACAACAGGGATACGCACACAAGTGGCAGTCACTTCAATCGACTCGTCACCCATAATTTTTTTCGTTTCAAGAATCATTTTCATTTCTTCGTTGGTAAACCCATTGTCGAGGAATTTGTCGATTTGGGGGATTGCATTAAATGCGATTTGGTGTTTCACCGGCAAAGAGCCCACTGGCAAAATTTCTGGATTCGCATCGTTTCCTGCAAGTACCTCTTTCGATTGTCTCAACATTTCTTGAATAGCTTTGGTGCCCGCTCCAGAAACAGCTTGGTACGTCGATACGATGATACGAGAAATACCATAACGATCGTATAGAGGCTTAAGGGTTGCAACCATCTGGATAGTCGAACAGTTCGGGTTTGCAATGATACCTTTGTGCTCGTTGATTTTGTCAACATTTACTTCTGGAACAACCAGAGGTGTGTCTGGATCCATCCGGTGGGCACTTGTGTTATCAATACAAATTGCACCCGCATTAACCGCGTGTGGAGCTAGCGCTTTAGTAACGTCGCCGCCAGCGCTAAACAAGGCTATATCTACACCCTCAAAGCTATCAGGGGTAGCTTCTTGAACGGTTACATCTTGACCTCTGAAAGGGATCTTAACACCCGCTGAGCGAGCGGAAGAAAGCAATTTTAAATCCTTGATGGGGAAATTCCGTTGTTCTAATAGACGGATTATTTGTTCACCTACTGCGCCTGTTGCTCCGACGACTGCAATGTTGAAAAGCTTCTGGTTGGACATGAGCTGGTCTCTCCCCTTCAAGATTTATATATGAAATTAGTATTGAAATCTCTCAATAATCATGGGTTGCAATTGCTTGCCATCCAACGCTGATTCACAAGCTTCCATAATCAAGTCCATTCGAGCCACCAACGAATTTGGCTTAGCTCCAGGTGCATCTTGACCATAAGGAACAAAATAAATGTTCTTCGTAATCAGAAGCTTAGCAATATTCATCGCATTCAAACCCAGTCCGTCATTGGTTGAAATGGCTAAAACTAGCGGGCGTAAGTTCCGCATTTGCGCTTTGGCTGCCATAAGTACAGGACTTTCTGTCATCGCATTTGCTAGCTTGCTAGTCGTATTTCCTGTGCACGGCGCAATAACCATCACATCAAGCAGCTTGGATGGACCTAATGGCTCTGCATCTACAATTGTCGAAATAATGTTGTTGCCTGTTATGTCCTTTAACTGCTGCTGCCAATCCGCCGATTTCCCGAAGCGCGTGTCCGTTGTCATGATCGTATTGGATACAATCGGAATGACGCGTGCACCTGCATCTACAAATCTCTGAATTTGAGGCATTACCTCTTCCAGCGTACAGTGAGAACCGGTTAACGCATAACCGACTGTTTTCCCTTGCCAATTCATTCCACATCGCTCCTGTCTCTGAAGTCTTCCTCGATCAGCTGACTTAATGTGTTCGCCATGATGCGACCAGCTGTTTTGGGGGCGACGATGCCAGGTAATCCGGGCGCGAGCATCGCTTTGATGCCTCTTTTTTCGGCAAATCGGAAGTCCGTTCCGCCGGGTTTAGAAGCCAAATCGATGATAAGCGCGCGATGTGGGATATTGGTAATAACTTGCGCTGTGACTATCATAGTCGGAATTGTGTTAAAAAGCAAGTCAATATTCCCCACTTCCGGATACAGATCTTTCGTATAAAAAGGCTGAAAACCCATCTCCCACGCCCTTGCGAAATGCTCTGGTTTCCTTACCCCTACCTTAACGGTAGCCCCYAAACCTTGCAGCGTTTTGGCCATGGTGAAACCCGTACGACCAAAACCCAAAACCATACATACAGAACCATGAATTGTAATATCGGTGTTCTGTATCGCCATCATCAGAGCGCCCTCAGCTGTCGGAATGGAGTTGTATATCGCGACATCGTCCCGATCAAATAACTCCACAACACCGATTCCATGTGCGGCACAAAGGTTTTTCAAATAACTTTTGGCCATTCCCGTGTACACTTTGGCATGCTTCGGCAGCGAAGAAATATGAACGTCCGTCAATCTCAGCTCATCGCTTGAAAAAATAGATTCCACTTGTCCCGAATCATCCGTACCTACAGCCGGCAAAATGAGAACATCAACCGTTTGAAGCAGCACGGGATCTAGTTTCGCGTTGGAAACACTGCTAAATTGCCTCCCGAGATTGTCAAAGCCGATTAATGTCACTGATGCATCAAGCTCGGTAAATTTCTGAATTACTTCTAGCTGCCGGGCGTCTCCACCCATGAAAGCAACCGAAATCCCAGTAAGCATTCTTTGCTTACACCCCTTTCTCGGTCCGTTTCGATACGTTATAGTATGCGTTCGCCTAAGGATGGGTGCCACCGCATTTTGAAACAAAAAAAGAACCCCTTTGCAGAGGTTCTTCCTTCAACTTATTATCTATTATCGTCCCGTGTGACCGAACCCGCCAGTGCCCCGCTCTGTCTCCGTCAACTCATCTACTTCCACTAAATCAATCTGTGGTACAAGCTGAAACACCATCTGCGCAATACGCTCATTTCGCCCAATCGTGAACGCTTCCTGTCCAAGATTAATCAGTAGCACCTTCACTTCACCACGGTAGTCAGCATCAATTGTTCCAGGTGAATTCAGGGTCGTAATGCCATATTTGAAAGCCAATCCGCTGCGTGGTCGGATCTGAGCTTCAAGCTCTGGCGGCATGCTAAGTGCAAAAGAGAATAACGTTTTGGTTAACGCTTGAATGTGCTCCATTTGTACGCTGTCTATGCGTTGAAGCATTTCATCCAAACTGTAATGCTTGCCGGTCATCAGCTCATTTTTCCCAAAACGGTTCATGCGGCTGCTCGTACTCTCAAGGCTAAGAATTAGGCTGCCCTTCAGCTGTTCTTTCCCCTTTTTCAACTCAGACTCCAACATGCCTTTTACCGCAATATCATGCAGCAACTCCATTGTTACTTTCAACACTTCTTCTGTTTGTTTAGGAGCTGTACCTGTATATATTGTAAACATGCCGCTATCGATATGAGAAGAATGGTACGAATATACGGAGTAAGCCAAGCCGCGTTTCTCACGGATTTCTTGAAACAGTCTGGAACTCATGCCCCCGCCGATCGCGTTATTGAGCAGTACCATTGGGTACAGATTCTCCTCTTGTAGGGAAAGACCTGGCAATGAGAGGCAGATATGATTTTGTTCCGTTTTTTTAGCATGGAAAATCAAATCTCCAAGAAAGTCCGGCGCATCATAGCTCGTTTCTGCACCCGTTTGTGCGAATCCCCCAAAATGCTTCTCAATCAGTTCACGAACACTATCATCAATATTGCCAGCAATACTAAGGACCGTATTCTCCGTATTATAATGTTTCTTCATATAAGTACGAAGATCCTCGGACTTCATTTTGGATAAATTCTCTGCCGTACCGAGAATCGTATAACCTAATGGATGAGTTCCATAGGAAGCTTTCGCTAATAAATCATGGACCAGATCGTCAGGTGTATCCTCGTACATAGAAATCTCTTCATAGATGACTCCCTTTTCTTTCTCCAGCTCCCCTTCATCAAAGGAAGAATTGAAGAACATATCGGAAAGCACATCCATAGCTAGCGGCAAATGCTCATCGAGTACTTTGGCATAGTAGCAAGTATACTCTTTGGAGGTAAATGCATTGACATTTCCGCCAATTCCATCAAATATCTCTGCAATATCTTTTGCTGAGTGGCGTTCCGTCCCCTTGAACAGCATGTGTTCAATAAAGTGCGAAATGCCATTTTGTTCTTGAGACTCATTACGTGAGCCAGTCTTCACCCAAATTCCGAACGTAACCGATCGAAAAGTAGGGATTTGTTCCATAACCACTCTCAAGCCATTATGTAAGCGATATTTGATCACTAAGTTTCCTCCTCAAAATGAAGCCCGTAAAGTTCCTTTACCAAATTATACTTCCTCAGTCTAACAAAAATGTGCGAGCGACTCAACTTTGCAGGTTGTCCGCCTATCAGTTCATAATTTGGTTCGCATCTGCCACCCGTTTTGAGGAAAGCAATTCCGTTACCGTACCCATGGTTAATCCCTTATTTTTAATTATTCGGATCATCCCCGGCAATGCATCTCGAGAAGATGGCGTTGGATGCATCAATATGAGCG
>NZ_JBFTQB010000817.1:0-2995 GCF_056398785.1 Paenibacillus sp. 01T422
TCTTATGCTTGAATGAGTGAGTATATGGAATCATTTTTTATATTCTTTTTGTAAAAATAGAACCAGAAGAAGACACGAACTTAACCATAAGCCTTTAAGTTCGTGTCCCTTCAGTAAAGATTCTAATCTTCCTTTACTCTATGATTTTTGTCGCAAGTGCAGCCAAGTCTTCGATGTCAATTACATTGTCACCATTGATGTCGGCTTTTTTCGCTTGCGCCCAATTCGGACTGCTCGATGTTGTGCCGTAGAAGGAGGCCACGATTGCAAGATCCCCAATACTCACTTTTCCATCGCTGTTGATATCACTGTTGTCTCGCGTTATGACGGAAGATTTAAAGGTATTGAAAGCTTGTTGCAAATCAGCGACTGCTGCAGCTACTTGTTCTTGTGTCGCATTGCTATTGTTCGCCACAAGTTTAGCCGCATCGATTGCTGCTTGAAGCAGCTGTTTCGCTCTAGCCGGGTACTGCCCGTTTTGCGTGCCTTCTATGGCCGCATCATGTGCCGTCTGAGCTTCACGAACAAGATCGTTCAAACCCGACTTATCAACAGGAGGAAGCGTGATTTGTATGCCTATTGCGGATGATGCTAGTTTTGTTTCCATTCCCTGGCTATCGCCCAAAGTCATTTCAGAAACTGTGATCAACCCTTCCGTCGCTTGTGTCACAAGTTTCGCTTTGAAAGTGAGTTTCAGCAGTTGCGCGCTGCCCGTAATACCATGTGCGGCGCCTTCGCTTGCCGTGATCAAACGAACTTTACCAGTTGGACTCTTCACAGTTCCCAGCAGTTGAACTCCGTCCTGAATGGTTTCCGCTGAGACGAATTCCATTACATTCGGGTCGTATGCCATAGAGATGTCCTGCGCATATATGTTTTGTGTCACATGATCCAGCCCGAGCTGAAGCGTAAACGTTTCCCCTGGCTCAGCGGTATCTTCTCCCCCCAATACGACAGCRGGATCCTTGGGTATCGCCTCAGATGTTACTTTGAATTCTCTGACAATGACCCAGAAATTTTGCGTGTTTGTTACCCTGATGCGAACGAAGCGTGCCTTTTGACTATCAACCGGAACGTTGATCTCCGATTGCTCTTCCAAAGTGGCAAGCTGCGTCCAATTCGCCCCGTCTGCGGAATATTCAAGTATTCCGTGATGAATATAGTCGGACAAACTGCCGGACTTGCCCATGGATACCTGCACGTTGGTCACTTTACGCACTTCATTTAAGTCCACACCTAACACGTCGCCTACAGCTGGATTACTATTGCTCCAGAAATAAGTATTCAGATTTCCGTCTAGCATTTTGTCAGGCGTATTCGTCTGGTACGTCCCCATTGTCGTAATCGGGAAAGGAGTTGACGGAACAACGCCTAGCCAATTGTCATTTTCCCGGATGGCGCGTGTGAAAAAGTCTTCAAACACTTGATTCGCCTTAACCAGGGTAATGGCACTGATCTGCGTTCTGAGCGTATCCAGAGCCGTTCTGTGCGCTGCCGCCTGCTGCTTATTGTTGCGTTTCTGGGAAAGCAGCATTTGAGCAGCTTCTACGCCTGCTTTTCCATACAATTCGTCCTTATTCAAATAAAGATTCGTCTCAGAGATGAAGTTCGCGTTCCCTAATGTGCTGCGCAGAATTCCGGGAGTTTGCTGCAGCTTCGTGAATTCGGAAACTAATTGATTCGCAGTTTCGGTTATATTTCCACTGCCCGTAAATGCCGTCCAAAGATTATCGATTAGTGGATGCAAGGTTAGCGATTCCTTCGCATTTAGAGGCGACGAATAGTGATTCTCGGCAAATGTTTTTAACGCTTCTGCAGCCGAACCGCCAAGTCTCTTTACACTAAGCAGCCAAGAGTTTTCAGGATTATACGTCTGCGGGTTCCACAAATAATCTGCAATGGAAAACAACGCAATTTTGGAGGCTTCCGCTTCATTCATGGGATTCGCTGTTAGGCCGATAATGCCATGGTCGGCTAATCCGGCATCGCGATTATACAGCGGACCTAAGTAAATTTTATCCCGTGCATAATCATTAACCGGGTAGTTATCCCAGATCAACAGGTCGTGTTTGTAGATCGCTTTGGCTTTATCGGCATCTGCTGCGGAAATGCCTGCAGGCACGACTGCCGACCCCGTCCATTGTACGATAATACTCGGATCAACAAGCGCTGAAAAACGGTTGATATACGTCGTTGTCGTAATATTGGCGTAATCCGTCGGAACTGTGATCAAGCGGTGAGCTCCCGGATGGGTGTCGATAAATTCTGTTTTGAGCCGATTGAGCAGAAAAGCTTGCGCAGCCGCTGGCGGGTTGCCATCACTGTTGAACTTGGTTCTATCCGCGTTACATGTCAATGTTTTATTAATATCGTCGAGAAACAGCGCATAAGAACGCACGCCTTTCTCCCACATCACTTGCGCTTTTGCCGTCAAAGCCTGGAAATCCGTGTTGTCCGAAAAGCACACAGAGTTACCCGGAGAAATCGCGAATACGAACTCCACGTGCTCCTGCTTCGCTTTGTCGATTAACTCGCCAATCTGTGCTACTTTATCAGCTGGATAAGGATCGCGCCATTTATCCCGGTGATACGGATCATCTTTTGGCGCATAAATGTACATATTCATTTTCTGCTCCCCGTAAAAGTCCAGTTGATTGAGACGATCTTCATGCGACCATGGATCGCCATAGAATCCTTCAATCGATCCGCGCCAACTCATCTTCGGCCAATCTCTGACCGTAAGTCCCGGGATCGAATAACTGGAATCCTTCGAAGTAATGACCTGACGCAGGGTTTGAGCGGCGTAGAAAGTGCCAGTTTGATTTTTACCTGCAAGAACAATATTTTTGTGACCTGTTTGATCAATGCCTGAAGCCAGCACGTATCCGTCATCTTGTAAATCTTCAGGTCCTGTCGTCCCCAAACTTTGCAGAACGGAGCCAGAAGCCGTATTCTCTGAAGGTCCGCCAACCCAGACGTTTACCTGAGCATTAGG
>NZ_JBFTQB010000818.1:0-2991 GCF_056398785.1 Paenibacillus sp. 01T422
CTTCAAAAATAGAAGGGCTTTTTGTTATTTAAGTAAGAATCATTTACGTTCCAAGTTATTTATAATTAGTGTCAAATACATCTTCAAAAATAGAAGGGCTTTTTGTTATTTAAGTAAGAATCATTTACGTTCCAAGTTATTTATAATTAGTGTCAAATACATATGATCTTTTCTCCGCCTAATTGTTTGTAAATATTTTGAAAAAGAAACAGCTACTTTCCTGAATATCATTATGATTTTCCATACTCACGTTAATCCACCAAACTGACTCCAAATACCACAGCGCGGACTATACTCAAAATAATGTCTTAGACTGTCAATGTTAAACTGAACTAACGTTCTCGTTGTAACCGTCGGTAATTAGCTTTGAAATTTTCGTTAGAATTCCTGCGACAATCGAGCTGCTGATGCGAATTAACATGATCATAGCCCATCAAGAAGTTCATCATTAGTATCCGCTAATTCCATTAATATAGCTTAGTCTAGATAAAAAAGAGAATTGCTCTTCTTCAAAATACTAGCTAAAGCATCGGATATACCTAATAACTCCTCAGTATTGAAATCTACAGTCATATTTTCAGATGAAATATAAATCAGTTTATTAAGAGAGATAAATTTTGTAAGATGTATATCTTCAATATGATACTCGTTATTTCTTTTTGAAGATACAATCTTGGTTAGAGTTAAGTATTTATTAGTATTAGCTTTCTCTAAAATGAGTAAATGAAATATTTTTGATTCATATGGAATTCTTCCATATGTCGTGATCTTATAGGAATTCATAAGACCTGGAGGTAGGTCTCTTTCATACTTAGAAATAAATTTATGCTCATCGAGTGTATAATCATCATCGGGGGTTGCAAGTTTAACAATAAAACTTCTATTGTACAAAATTTGTCTAAGTCTAGTTTGCGGTCCGACATCTGGCACATGTTGTAAAACCGACATGTACTGAAGATAATTATTTATAAGATCAAGTAGAAAGTGCTTTTGGAAACCTGTTCTATCTATTTCGTAATATAAGCTAATAAG
Organism: Paenibacillus sp. 01T422; assembly: GCF_056398785.1. NCBI lineage: Bacteria > Bacillati > Bacillota > Bacilli > Caryophanales > Paenibacillaceae > Paenibacillus > Paenibacillus sp. 01T422. The sequence continues at coordinate 1,033 of NZ_JBFTQB010000818.1, forward strand.
ATTTGAATATCTGGCGATATTATTTGAATTAGAAATTTTATTGAGAATTTTATCCTTATTATCTCCTGAATCCAGATGAATAAATGAAGAAGCAAAATATTCGACAAACGACTTATGCACCCATCTAAATTCGAAACCATCTTCAATCAGTAATGGGACACTCTTCAAAAGATCATTTAATAAGTCATTAGGCTCAACTGTGTCATAGTAACCAATCTCTAATGACGAATTTATCAATTCTAAAATTCTTGTTTTTTTATAGGATAACTCGTTATTTTTCAAACACAAATAACCCAACTTACGTACTACCTTAGAGAACTGTGTTTTAGATAGTTTAGTATACTTATCCCTTTTATAATATCCCTTAGATAAATCGTGATCTTCGAATAATGCATCATAAATAGCTTGTACAGTTGGTCCTTAGTTCTAGGAATATCCATCTTGCTTCTAAATGTTGCATAAATCAGTGAAGTCATAAGAGGGTTAGTAAGAAATTTATCTTCTATGAGTTCAGGTGATTTTTTTATTTGTTCAACTAAAGATTCATATAAACTTAATCTTGAAAAAACATCGTATTTTTTTATTAATTCAAATGCCTCATTTGGCTTGTGTTCCTTAATATCAAATCTTTGAAACTGACCAAAAGATGAAAGTGCTTTTTCATCTCGAGAAGTAACAAAATATTTATTTTGAGGTGCATTTGCAATAAAAGATTCCATGTCAGTAGTAACTGTACCTTTATATTCAGCACGAATCTCATCGTACCCATCAAAAAAGAAAAGAAATTGTCCCCTAGTGAACAATTCATTTATATATTCTTTTGAAAATTCATTATTAAAACCACTAATCTGATTAAAGAATTCTTTTAGAATAGTATTCTCTTTCGATAATTTTCTTAATTCAATAAATATTGGTATACCGTGTGGTTCTCCAATTGATTTAATGAATATCCATTTCATTAGTGTTGTTTTTCCCATTCCAGCTGTGTCAACAATTAATATTCTTTTAAATTTCTCAATGAAATCATTATTATTGTTTTGAATTTTGTATTGAGTTCGATCCCTGCTACTTACTAAGGTTAGTGGTTGATAAACATCTTGGATAGTAAGTTGTTGGTTTTTAAAAACCAAGGTTTGCATAGCACTTAACTGAGATACTTTTCTTAATAAGTATTCTTCAAATATATTGTGCGTGTTTCTGTATTTTGCTTCAAGTTCGTTTGTTCCTTTACTGACCATTTTTTGTACTAAAGGTAATAAATGCTTCTCTAATGTATATTTAATCGCGGTTTTTAATGCTTCACTTACCACTATATCTGATAGATTCATATTGGTTACATTCTCCAGGAAAATGAATTTTCTTCTCTACAAGTATATTGTTGTTTAATTAAAAAATAAATATATCATTTTGACAAGGGGTTTGTTCCTTACCATAAACTTTACCTTCAACATATATATAGTGAGTATATATGTGTTGAGGAGCGATAGAGTATGCCAGTTGTAGTTGATCGTGGTGTGCAACTAAGTTGGACAGCTATTTTCAAACCGGGTACTAGCCAAAAGGAGCAAGACAGAATCCTTAACAAGTTTGAGGCACGGCGCTACAAACACGTGCGGATGCGCTCTATAGGCAGAAATTGGGGATTAGCCTTTTCATCAAAAATCTTAAACATCATTCTCTAGCACCCTATGGGGGAGTTATTTGCGGCCAAACTGTCAGCAGAAAATAAAGTATAGACTGGATGACTATATTCCACGCGGCTTTTCGAATTGCCTTACCGTCAGACTTCATAAAATAAGTTTTAGACTGAGCCTAGAAATTGAAACAGCGGCAGCCCAAGGACGAGAAAATAAAGTCCTAGACTGCCGCTGTTTTATTGAACTAACGTTATCCGTTAGATTCCTGTAGATGGATAAATTTCAGCTTTGTAAAAAAACGAGCGCCTCTGTACGATGGAAG
>NZ_JBFTQB010000819.1:0-3420 GCF_056398785.1 Paenibacillus sp. 01T422
TACTTTTAATTTATGTCAGTTTGAAACTTTGTGAATTTTTGCACGAACATCTGCTAAGTTGATAATGTGTAAGGTTTGATGCAACGCTAGTGTAAATAATGCTGTTAAATTGTTCAAGCAAGCTAATAATATGGGATTAGATGGAAATACCACTGCTATTCCCTTCGTTTTCTCATAAAAGTGGCAGCTGTGGTCGAATTAGCTGGAGAAACTCCTTTTATTCCCCAAAACCCTCTCTCAGCGCCATTTTTAACAGTAGAAATTGGTGTTATTTCACCCCGGAGCATAAATAGAGTGGTCTACTTTATCCTCAAATTTATCCTCAAAACCATCAAATCGTAACGGTCTCTTTGGTTTGTAAAATGCTTAAATGAATGCGATCCTGAGCACTTTGAGTTAATCGGTTCATCAGGTCTGGTGTCTGCGTATAAATAGGCGGATTGTGCGCTGCTTTATAATGGATAGGAATAAGCGTCCTGGCTCCAAGAATTACTGCCGCCATAACCCGGATGTTGATGCGTAATCAAGACAGCATCGACAGGCTCGAACGACTCCAAAGGGAAAAAGGGTTCTTTAGGCTCGCCTAAATTGCAGGAAAATGATACACCGGGTCGATGGCAACTGTGGAGCCTTCTAATTCAACACGTATGCCGGCCCAGGGAAGCTTTTGAATATGCATGGATAACAACCTCTTTCTATGAGTGGAACATGGAATTACCGAAGTAGTCGGGAAACATGATCGTCTTCTCATCCAGCACATGAATAAAGCCCGGATTTCCTCCTCGATGCGAGGCATCCATCTCTCCCTTATCGTTCATGCTGCCAATATAAAATGTGTCGGCAAAAGCAATCCAATCCTGTTGGTGCTGGCTCAGTGCTTTATTTCGTTGTGCCGACTTTAATAATCTAGAAGCGTCTTTCTCCGGACGAAACGATCTCTTCTGAATATATTTGGGACAATTCCCGTAAATCTGCTGAGCGGTCACCATGAATTCTTTGTCCATCTTGGCCGTTCCGTTAATTCGAAGCCTGATTCTCCGATTCGTATCGATAATGAGCAGCCCTATTTGTTTCTCTTTTTCCGGCTCCTCCGCAAGAGGGTCAGCTTCAAGCAAGTAAGCCTTGATTGCTAGCCTCTGTTCGTCTAGTACCTCTGCAAACCCCGGCTGTCCTGTCAAAAATGTTACCCACACGTTCCCTTTGCGATCCGTGGACGACAATACGGCGAACTGTTGAGTTTGGAGGAATTTAATGATCCCGTTCGAGAAATGAGAACTGATCATCTTCGAGTTCTGGGCAGCAGCCGCTCCCTCTCCAGCAAGATTCTGAACGGACAATTCTCCTTTATGAAACACCCCATTCATGCTGCTTCCCTCCAATCAAATCCAAAATGTCGGATATCTGCGTTTGTGGTCTAGATTGTTAATTATCAAAGCTACAACTACGATAAGTACCGATCCAATCAATACCGGTGTAATCAGGAAAGACCAGCTGCTCCCGCTCAGGATAACGACCAACGGATCAGCTCCTGCTGGTGGATGTGTTGTTTTACTCAGCATCATCAAGCCAATTGCCAAACCTACGCCAACGGCCATAACCCAAATACCTCGGCCAAAGAGATGAAAACAAAGCAACCCTACCAAGGTAGAAATCAAATGCCCCCCGATAATATTGCGCGGCTGGGACAATGGTGCATCCCACAGTCCGAAAGCCAAAACGCAGGTTGCACCAAATGGAGCCATGATCCAAGCATTTGCGGTCAAATTCGTTAGGAAAGCTAATAGCGCTATGGCGGTGAATCCGCCAATGGAGCCGATCAGCGCATTCCTTGGAACGACTTTTAGTGGACTCCTGTCTTTACTTCTCATTTTCTGCCAATATCCTGCCTCGTCATTCTTATTGATGTCGCTCACCACCTTATGTTAAAGAACTAGTAAACTAGTTATATAATTTATTTATCTATGTGTCAACTGCTTTTATGCAGTGTTTCCTACACGATTTGTTTTATTTTAAATAAATAAGCGTTATAATATAACTAGTCAACTATGAAAAGAGGTCGTTTGCAGTGGAAGAAGATAAAAATTATTTCCTTCAGGTTAATCCCCATTTGACCTTTAACGTAAATACACAAATCAAAGAACAACTTAAATGGTTAATCGGCATCGAACAGATGGAAGCTGGCGATATGCTGCCTACTGCTAGTCAATTGGCGGATGAGCTTGGCCTTAATCGAAATACAGTCAACTGGGTGTACAACCAACTGCGTGACGAAGGTCTTGTTACGATACAGAAAGGACGCGGTACCCAGATCGCTGGTGGGTCCGAGACCAAACATCTCTTGGAAGAACGCAAACCCATGCAGCAACTTTTGAATGATACGATTCGCGAGGCCGCGGCTATGGGATTTGATCTGCCATCCTTTTTCATCGCTGGTCTTGCCTACTCCTTGCTGCAGCCCCCCTCCCCTGCCCGCAAGCTGCGAATTTTACTGGTGGAATGCCGAGGACATGACTATCCCTTTTATCGCCAAGAAATCGAACGAGCAACCGATGGTGAAGTAGAAACTTTATTTCTCGATGATCGTTCTCTGAATGATGATGTCGTAAGAGAAGCAGCCATGCGTTCCGATGTCGTCATCACAACCTTGAATCATGCTGAAGAGACCAAAGCACTGTTTGCTCGCTTCGACAGTAAAGTTATTGTCATCGGAGCAATCCTCGAAGCCTCTGAGCTGCTTGAGATCGCCAAGCTGCAGGCTGGTACCCATGTTGCCTTTGTTTGTCTGGGAAGAACAGGCGGAGAATGGATGGCAAGTCGCATTCGGGAAGCAGGGATCAATCAGCTTCATGTTGAGATTGTGGGAATGAACGAACCCGAACGTCTGAGTGAAGCCTTTCAGCACTCGCACAAAATTTATGCTTCTGCAGCCGTATTTGCTGAGCTCAAGGAGTTGCAACCCGATAAAACACAGCTATTCCCTATGAAGCTGGAACAAAGCAGCGAGAATTTATTGCAAGAAATTGCGACACAAAAGAAATAAATCCCCTGAATGGGGATTTATTTCTTTTGTGTATTTATTATCGGAGAAGAGGCTGACATCATTCATGGATTAGTCTCCTTAGTTGGCAGGTTTTTTGATTTTATTCGGAGACTTTAAATAAATGCTGTTGAGTATGGTAATTTCAACCGTAATTTCGTGGTCCAAATCCAAGTACCATTGTTGTTTCCAATGTTTAATCTGTTCTTCGTTCATCTTTCTTCGAAAGAGTTGTCCTATGCCAAGAGCGTCTGATCTCTCATTTTTAAGCAGAGTTAGTAATTTATCAGCTCTTTTCTCAATGGTTTCTTTGAGCTTCGCGGTAATCTTCTCTTCCGTTTCTTCATTTTTATTCTCAATAATCTCTACTTTCAACAGAATAC
>NZ_JBFTQB010000820.1:0-2988 GCF_056398785.1 Paenibacillus sp. 01T422
ACTCACGGCTGATTACTTGGGTTCGCGAGGCGGCGAGCAAAGCGGTAATCGTGCTTTCAGTATGTACCGGGGCTCTATTGCTGGCGAAATCCGGTTTGTTGGAGGGACTTCGAGTGACTACGAATCGGAAAGCTTACGACCTTCTTCGCGGGATGGTTTCACCAGATACAACGGTTGTTGAGAATGTTCGCTATGTCGATAATGGCAGGATCGTCATGTCCGGCGGTGTAACTGCTGGGTTCGATGCGGCCTTACATGTCGTGGCAAGGTTGTCCGGCGAAACAATGGCGAAGGAAACGGCTGCATTGTTGGAATACCGTTGGCAGGGTATGCTGGAGATGCGAAGAGCGGAGCAGGAAGATGTGGAAGCGATACGTGGACTTTTGGTCAATGCGGCACGGTGGATTGAGAGAACCCAGGGCTTCCTCCAGTGGCGTGAAGAAAGGTTTACGCATGCGTATGTGTCTGATTGGATCGAACAGTATGAGGTATTTGTGGCGCACATGGATGGTGTACCTGTCGGTTGCCTTTCTGTTCAATGGCTAGATGAGGAGATTTGGGGAAATCAGTTCCATGAAAATGCTGGCTATGTTCATCGACTGGCTGTTTCTCGGGACTATCCAGGTATGGGAATTGGTTCGCGACTGCTCAATTGGGCAGAGGACTATAGCAAAGAACATGGAAAATCCTGGCTGCGTCTAGATTGTATGGCTGGTAACTCGGCGCTTAATGGGTTTTATGTCCGTGAAGGATTCGCATTTCGTGGACGCTATGAAGCTCAAAGCTGGACAGCGCATTTGTACGAACGAAGTATTTAAACGAAAGTGAGGGAACAGTTATGTCATTAATTGAATTCGGTATTGTCGGTCGAGGGTGGAGAGCTGAATTTTATTTGCGGATTGCAAAAGCGCTTCCTGAGCATTATGCCGTCCGTGCCATGTTAGTCCGTGATGAGGAACGCGGCAGGGAGATTGAAGAAGAATGGGGTGTAAAAACCTATCGTGATATGGAATCTTTCGCTTCGAGTGTGCCACTCATGTTCGCGGTCATTTCCGTTCCTTGGGAAGCAGCGCCGGCCTGCACGCTGGAACTGGCAGAAAGGGGAATTCCGGTATTGACAGAGACACCTCCTGCTAAAGATATCCCCAGCATGATTGCCTTGTACGAGTCGCTGAGAAAGCTGAAAGGGCGCGTCCAGGTAGCCGATCAATATTTGTATCAGCCGATGCATGCCGCGCGTATTGCTTTCGTGAAGTCGGGTAAACTGGGAGACGTTTCTCAGGTGCAAGTCTCAGCCGCTCACGGCTATCATGGCATCAGTCTAATCCGTAAAATGCTTGGCATAGACTTCGAGAACGCTGTCATCAGGGGGCAGAGATTTACGTCCAATCTCGTGAAAGGCCCAGGGCGTGATGGCCCCCCTGAAAGTGAAGTGATTGGCGATTCCGTGCAGGATATCGTTACACTTCGTTTCGGAGACAAACTGGCTCTGTTTGATTTTACAGGGGATCAGTATTTTTCTTGGATTCGTAATAATCGTGTACTCGTTCGCGGTAGCCGTGGAGAATTAATGAACGAAACGTTCCGGTATTTGCGTGATTTCAGGACACCTATACAGGGCGAACTTCGAAGAGTAGATACAGGGCATAATGGTAACCTGGAAGGGTATTATAACCGAGGGATTACAGCGAATGAAGAATGGGTGTATGAAAATCCATTCATTCCTGGGCGTTTATCCGATGATGAGATCGCAATTGCTACGAGTTTGACTAAAATGGCGGAATATTTGCAGGGTGGACCGGCATGTTATGGGTTGGAAGAGGCGATGCAGGACCATTATCTGTCTATTACGATGCTTTCAGCAATTGAGTCTGGAGAAGAGCTGACGACGACGACACAACCCTGGGCATTTTAATGTGAATACATAACGAGGCTGCCGGTATAATGGCAGCCTCTATTTCGTTGAAGGAAAATGACCACGGATGCTCAATTTGGTAAAAAAGAAAACTTTGGAACAGATACCGAGTATAACCAATTATGCTGGTTAACTTGAGAATGGAGTGTGATCCAATGAGCTGGAAAAAAGCAGCTATTGCTGCTGTGGTTGGAGCACAAGTCATCATGACATGTGCTTTCGACGCATCAGCGGAAGGAGCAGCCGTTGTTTGGAAGCCCGTGCCTAGTGTACAGCCGGAATTTCAGCATGAAATGTTCCCTTCAGAGGTACCAGAATCGGGTAGAGTACCTGCCGTTATTCGGCTGCTGAGCAACGTTCCTTATTATGACAAATATGAGGATTCCGGTGGCCCACCTCAGGGCTATCTTGCTCCTCAGGAGGTGCAAGTAGTCAAGGCAGGTATGCCATGGTCGGATACGTATAATTGGTGGAAAGTGAGTACCTGGCTTGGTGATAAGTGGATCAATGTGCCTTCAAAAGCGTTGGACGTCGCTCCGCCGAAGGAAATATCACTGATGGATCATACACTTATGTACGCCAACCCGAATATGAATGCTCCATCAACGGGTTCATTGGCACCCCAGGACGTCGAAGTGGTGGCTGCAGCGAAAAGGTGGTTTGTTGCTGATAACTTCGATTACAATACGATGACATGGCTGCAGATTCATACGACCTGGCTAGGAGATCAGTGGATTCGAATCCCCCTTAATCGCATTGGAACCCTGCGAAGTATTGTGCCGGAGAAAGCCTATTTCTTGAACGAAACCAATAAGGGGGTTGGGAAGATAACCGCCGAGTTCATTTCGCCATTCAACAGCACTGGCTATCGTGTGGAGACAATGAGCGGCGTTCAATGGATGTATTACAAAGGTGCCAAGATTGAAGAATCTCAAGAATCCCTGAAGCTGGACTCGAGAACGACGCTTTTTGCACAACCGAATTCTTATGGGGAAGAGGTGACAATTCTTCAGCCTCAGAGCGTGGAGGTGTTCGAGCAAATCAACAACAATCCGTATGGCAATACACAGGAT
>NZ_JBFTQB010000821.1:0-2988 GCF_056398785.1 Paenibacillus sp. 01T422
AGGATACGTTCAATCTACGGTTACGAACCATATTCAATCACTGGAACGGGCATGTGGTCAAAAACTCTTTTACCGTTTATCAAGGGGAGTGAAGCCGACTGAAGCAGGCCTAAAACTAGCTAAATTTGCCCATCAATTTGTGCATTTAGGGCTGACATTAGAAGAAGCCATGAATGAATCGAATCAACCACAAGGGACGATTCACCTAAGCATGCATGAGTCTTTTTTTGTGACGAGAATGTCTCCACTCATAGAGAAATTTCGCCTTGAATATCCAATGGTTAAATTCAAATTGGAAACGGGCTATCATCAGGATGTGATTGATGATGTTTCACAGCATGTAGTGGATTTTGGCGTTGTACCTCGAAATCCCGGACGGGACGATATTATTTTTTACCCTATGCTGCAGGAAGAGTTGATTTTTATTGCCTCACATGAGTTGACGGGAAAAGTTGAGACTAACGGTTTGAAAGTACTAAACCATGAATCGGTAATCAGCTTTGGTAACAGTTGTTTGTATCATACGCATGCGAACATGGTCTTAGAGGAGACTGGGGTTGAAACTAGTGGTGCTATTCAATATCCAAGTATCGAAATGATCAAAAAAGCTGTTAAGTGCGGGATAGGCTTTGCACTGATTCCAAAAATAGCCGCTGAAAAAGAGATAGAAGAAGGAGATTTCCAATCATTGGCATTACCCACAGGAATTTTTTCCACCCATGGCATTATTGTAAATAAAGATAGGGAATTAAACTTTCCCGCACAAATGTTCAAGTCATTCGTATTGGATATTTATTCTTATGAGTGAGACTAATCTTGATATATCGCTAATTCATGATATTGTTGGAATATATGTAGAATAATCCAATAAGGAGTAACTAGTGAACAATTCGAGATTATCGCAACTGTTGCTTACACGATTCAATCGTTATCACATTATTCTAGTAGCCTTTGTAATAGTGCTTATTTCATTAATTAGTTATTATCAAAAAGATTTCACACTTCCCCATAATTATCATTATAAGAAACAGAAAGCTTTTAACGGTGTCGTATTACATACCATTCAGACTACCCCGGGTAATATCCGACTTCAAACAATTGATAAGAATGTAACGAAAACCCCATACTACGGCATTAACGGAGGGTTCTTCTGGGAAGGAGCTCTTCTGAGCATTGCGGTTATTGATGATCAACCTCTGAAAGGTTTACCTGGTGATTACGGTTCTGGCTGGTACAACACTGGCATTGATACGAATTTAAAACGTGGAACACTCGTATGGGATGACATCACTAAACATTTCTCGATTCAAGTAGTCACGCATGCCGGAGAGTTAACCGTAACGGATAAGCACCATTATTGGGCTCAAGGGGGTGTCAGTATGGACCTTAACGATAGATTTGGTTGGGAGAATGATATGATTTTAGAGGAGATGCCTGCTTATGACGAAAGTCGTATGCGTACGGCAATTGTTTATGATAATCACGAGAACTTGTATATGATTGTTACACAAACAAACTGTACAATTGCAGAGTTCCGCGCCGCCATTCTCGAAAAGTTAGGCGACCGAGGATTGGTCGACGGCATCTATTTGGATGGTGATGGTTCCTCTCAAATGCAGTGCCGCTATGTCCAGTTAAAAGGAGATCAGCGTCAAGTTTATCAGATGCTGACACTGATCCAATGATAGGAGTGCAGCTAGCTAAAAGGCAGCCGGTTTATGTCGGCTGCCTTGTTTGTGTTTTTTTTAGCTATGATTGAGCTTACTATGGCATTTTTACTGTAATTTTCTCCCACCTTTATATGGCTTTGATATATGTGTATGTCATTTTCTCTGACGCTTCCTCATAAGTAATGCAGCAATAAGGTAGCAAATCGAACTAACTATGAACAATTTAAAGATACCTGGTGTCATTCCTAAATAAAGGCTTATAGGAAATGACCAGAGGGATGCTATGAATAATATATAACGCTTATTAATAATTGAGCCTATCAATGCTACACATGCTGGAGCTAATAGAAACAAAGCCGATCTTGTTAAAACATCATTACTAACTTGTTCAGAATTGTATGGGTTGTAAAAGTTAAGAACTAGCCAGAGCGTGATCGATGCTATTGACGAAATTAAACCCAAATATACCGAATACTTCACCATTGTCCTCCTTATACAGTAGGAGCTAATTACTCAACATATTACCACATAATGGAACTGTATGGCAGGTAGTTTCATTTACAGGATGACGATTATTTAAGATACAAAAAGCCGCGATTTACGCGACTTCAACTCTTACAATATTTCAATATACCCTTCTGTTCCATGCACGCGAATGCGTTGCCCATCTTTTATCAGTTTGGTTGCATCTTCTACGCCAACAACTGCCGGCAATCCATACTCGCGCGCGATAACGGCCCCATGTGTCATCAGTCCTCCAACTTCGGTGACTAGTCCTTTAATAGATACAAACAAAGGTGTCCAGCCAGGATCAGTAAACGAAGTGACTAATATATCTCCATCTTCTAGATTAGCTTTTTCCATGTTTAAAATAACACGTGCTCTGCCTTCGATAACTCCGGAAGAAACAGGTAGACCTACGATGGAATTGGCTGGTAAATTTTCACGTTTGTACTCACCAGCAATGATTTCACCATCAGACGTGATTACACGTGGAGGAGTTAATTTCTCAAAAAATTTATAATCGTCTTTTCGTTTAACGATGATTTGATAATCAAGTTTGTTTGTGCGTACGACATCGTGCAGTTCTTGAAAAGTGAGATAGTAAATATCTTCTTTTTCGTGAATAATACTAGCTTGTACGAGCTGTTCAGCTTCTTTCAATAAAGCCAGCTTATATACGAAGTAGCGACTAATCATGCCGTATTTGGGATATTCACGATAACCGATGAAATTCCGGATCAGACGGATCATTTTTTGGGTCTCTTCTACTTTTTCATTTCCATCAGGTAATTGTTTTAATCGATCTAAGATCTCT
>NZ_JBFTQB010000822.1:0-5775 GCF_056398785.1 Paenibacillus sp. 01T422
GGTCATGATGTAGAACACCGAATCCGCCTGCCCACCAACTACTCTTGGCATTTATGTCCGCCCCGAACTGCAGCAGCACGTCAACCATCTGACGCTTACCTCTATATGCAGCAATCACGATCGCTGGTGTATCAAAAGCAAAACATGGTTCGTTTATCCGTGTGACAAGCGATGGATAGCTTTGCAGTAACTGGCTTACAGCTTCTGGATCATTACCATCAAGCGCTTGTTTAAATTGGGTGATGACCCTGGTTTCCAGATCATCCTTTGAATGCGAATTATTATTGGTTTCAGGCACGATAATATGCTTCCTCCTTTGTTATTGCTTGAGATTATAGAAAATCTCCGTTTCCAGTTTGGATTCATCTTCATTCCAATGTCCATATACCTCCAGTAACGGAAGTTCATGCGATTCACCTGAAGCTTTTACACGTGAGCGAATACTTTCATATGTTCTATCTAGTTCACCATAAGGCCCGATATGTTTACAATAGGCATATTTTTCGAAAATGACATCCTTCTTCTCCAATTCTGAATGATCACCAGGGGGAAGAACTAACTCYATACCAGCGAATATGTGGTGGCCATCTTCATAAACGACGTGGTTCATTCCCTTATGAGAGAGTCCATTCTCACGAACTTCCTTCCAAACTTTATCCATCAATTCGAAAATCGTATTGCTATATCCTTTGTTCGGATCATGAACTTTGGAAAAGCCAAACAATGTAACCACTTTTCTTTGATTAGAGATGATTGGTTCCATTACTATCACCTTTCTTTCTCCATACTTATAATCCCATTGTATCTCAATAAAATGTATATTTTTTACTTTTTCATACCTCTAATCTCTTCTCCAGCCGTTAGTATTTTCCTGCTCAGTGTATGAGAAAAGGCAGCCGACCCTTGGCCAACTGCCTTCATACTTATTGATAACGTTACTCTCGATAAAAAGACAGCACCCAGCAGACGCCGTTCCGGTCTGTAACAATTGCCAGCAAACCGTTAAACGGAGCCTCGTACACTTCAGTATTAACAATTCCGCCGGACGCGAATGCTCCATATATGGAACGGAACGACTCCTCAGATTCGATTCGGAGGAAGACTCTCACGTAATCGCCTTTCATCGCCGGTTTCGCTGCTTGAACATCGGCAAACTTAAGCGTTGCCGTCCCAACATGAAGATCCGCATTAAGCACCACTTCACCTTGCTTGCGCAGAATAGAAATCTCACCGCCAAAAATGCTTTGATAGTACTCAATTTCGTCTTTACAATTCTCCACCACGATAAAAGGATTCGCTATCATAACCTAAAACCTCCCTTAGTTTTTGTCCCTAATCCGAAGACTTACTGCTACATCTCATCTTGCTCGCTCAGATTGCTGAGGACTGTCTTCAGTAGGTCATTTAACAAGTCATACTGATCATCCGTAATGCCCTTGCGCGTTTTCTGCTTGACGCGGCTCAATGCGTCTTGCACCTTTGGCACAACTTCACGTCCAGATTCTGTCAAAAAGAGCAGCTGATAGCGATTGTCCGCGGGATCTGCTTCTCTCCGAACATATCCCTCTGCCTCTAGCTTTGCAATCGCTTTAGCCGTAGTCGTCTTGTCAATGAGCAGCCTCTCGCTCAGCGCTTTCTGCGTGATTGGCTGATGAAAAGCAATGGACATCAGGAAAATATATTGTCCGCTTCCGATTCGATAAGGCTGCAGCTCGGATGAGATCAATATCTGCATATGCCGATATATGGCTGAGATATATTGTCCGTGTGATTCCGTTGTGTCCTTGTTATTTGGCCTCCAATGATCGCTCAAATTACTCCTCCTTAGATAGGATGTCATTGCAACTAATATCATCATATGCTATATAGAATGTTATTGCAACTAATTTTATACGTAGAGGCTTGACGTCTCTGTAGACAAACCATTTCAGGTCAACATACAGGGATCATCAAGCCCATCAAGAGATTTATTCTTCACTTACATATGGAATTGTTAGGGGTCCTAGTGGCAAAACGGCTACTGTCATATCGCTGCCATACTTCACTTTCAAGTGCTCCAATGTTGAACCGATGTCATGCGATATTTTTAACATCGCTTTTTCGACGTCTTCGTCCGCCAAAGAGGAATACAAATAGACATCGGCCCAGACCTGAATGACGGCCTGTTTCTGAACTTGCCATTGATCGAATTTTTGAAAACTTCCATCGTTAATCATTTCGAGAATTTCATGTGGTGTTTTTCTCAACTGCAGAATTTCCGCATAATTCCCGTGGTTCGGAATCCCGTCTGAGCATTCGGAGGCGCAGATAATGGCTCCACCTTCTTTTACAATCTTATGGGCCGCACTCATCCCTTTGACTGCCTGATATAGATTCTGGTCCAACGGATAGCCCGAATTGGAAGTAATAACGACATCAAACCGTCCCTCAACCGGGATCATGGCATGCTGCTTGGTGAATGCGCAGCCTTGGTCATGGGATTCAAACAACTCACCGGCAAAAACTTCCGTGATTTCCTTCGATTTATTTAGTGTCACATTAAGCATAAAATGGGGCTTGCACATACGATTGATTTCACGGGTCATATCCTGCAGAGGATTATTGACCATATTCCCCCATGTTGCCAGGGGGTCTCCGATCATTCGGGCGTTATGAAATGTTAAAATTGTTTCAATCCCTGCAATCCCAGGCATAATCCCTTTCGGTCCTCCAGAAAAACCTGCAAAAAAGTGTGGTTCTATAAAACCTGTAACAATTCTGAAATCAGCTTCTACATACTCTTTATTTAGATAGACATCACACCCAAACTGGCTATGACCTACCTTCACCAATTCATCTTGGTTGTGGCAATGGTGATTGATCACCCGGACACTGTCGACAACCGACTTCCCCAACATTTGGACAAATTCTTCTTCTGTTTGATCGCGATGTGTTCCTGTACCATTAATAACAACAAAGTTTTCTCTTGGTACATGGGCGGCTTGTTTATCTTCTTGTAATCCTTCTAAATGATAAGGTTCGATAATCATCGAATGGTCTGGCACTTCTACTGTTAAAGTTCCTTTTCCGTACAGCAGGGTCGATTGCATAGCTATCCCTCCATCAACACGAATTTGAGAATGTCGTTTGATTAAACCATTTCGACAGTATGTAATAATAAAAGTATAGCATAGACAACTATAGACAGACTTCTCCATTTAAAAAACTATTAGTTTTATGGAACCTTTTATTATTTGATCGGTCTTATGTTGAGAGGTGAAGAACGTGTCGGATGAAATGGATTACTTAAAATATTTGGATCATGGATATGACCGAGATCTTGTACTGAGTGAATTAATGGATAAATTCGGGGAAGATGTTTGGAAATTCGCTTTTTTTTTGACACGCCGACAAGAGGTTGCAGATGACATATCTCAAGAAGTTTTTTTAGCTGCCTATAGCGGAATCTATGCCTTTCGAGGCGACTGTTCGGTCAAAAGTTGGCTCCTTACGATAACCAGAAATAAAGCACTGCATTATTTACAAAGTGCATTCATCCGTAAAGTAACCTTGACTGATCGTTTATTCACAAGAGACCAATCCCCTCCTGCTGAACAGGTTCTATTTGATCGAATGGAAAATCGGAATTTATGGGACACTGTGATACGGCTTCCAAGAAAGTACAGAGAAGTTCTAATCTTGGATTATCACTATGGACTGAAACAGAAAGATATTGCAAAACTGCTCCATGTTTCGGAAGGCACTGTTAAATCTAGATCACATCGGGCAAAAAAAACATTAAACAAATGGCTAGATCAAGAAAATAAGGAGGTGTAAGCACATGGATAAAAAAAAACCGAATTGTGCAAAACAACTAGCGGAGTCCCCTTTTAAGGAGAAGCATTTTACACCTATATTGAAAAAGAACGTTCTAACACAAATTCGAGAATTACGCGATCGCCGTTTCAAAAGGATTCTCTCTGCATCGCTAATTTCAGTCACCTGTTTGGTAATCTTCTTACTTATTCAAAGAGAAGAAATCGGAAATTCATTTCCAACCTCCTTATTTAGTTTTTCAGGCTACTCTTCGAATGATGACGCAGCTTTGTACAAGAAAAATGGGAGATTGATTTTCTCCGTTGCTCCACAGCCTGGAGCAAAGGCCGGTGAGATGAACGGATATATCTTTCATTTCGAGGAGCCTTTTCAAACTTTCTATGGTAGAACGATGGAGATTGATGCGGTACACATTAAAACAGGTATTAAACAAACAGTCTCTTTAGAAACTGTTCAAGAGCCAAGCAGTGGATATCCAGGGCTTGAACGATTTGGGGTTCGTTTTGCTCTTCCTATCGATGGCATGTGGGAACTGATTGTGAAATTAGATGGGAAATTATACGGCAGCGTTAAGTTAACTATGCAGAGTCCCACCTGGGATATCACTCCACAATTTCAGACTGGCAATTATTGGATGCGTGGTATTGTGAATCGAGTAGGATTCATCGATCCAGGATTTATAACAGGGAAAGAACAGAAGTATATGTGGCACTTCTGGGGTACGCAAGATCAACTCAACGGACCTTTTGAGGTGAAAGCAGTAAAAGAAGGCTCAGATACGTTGATAACCGTATTCGCCTCTGACCCAATGAGTTCAGCAAATGCTTTGGGAAGCGCATTAAATGGTGCGGATAGACATCTTCCGACCTCGATGTTGCTGCCAGAGGCAGGTCAATGGAGGTTGCTCCCTTATGTTCGTGGATTTTTATTGGATCCTATTGTAGTAGAGGTTAAATAAAACGCATGTAGGGAACCATCGACAGTTTTGGCAGCCACGTTAACGCAACAACATAACTTTGGTTCACCGTCATTTAATGGTATAATTACCATAGTTCATCAAAATACATATAGCGAGGCGGTAAATGTAATGGAAACAGCTAAACAGACAGTAACGGTAGAAACAACGGTACATGCACCAGTTGAACAAGTGTGGGAATTTTGGACACAACCAGAACATATTACAAAATGGTCTTTTGCCTCGGATGACTGGCATGCACCAAGAGCCGAAAATGATCTAAAGGTTGGCGGAACATTCGTTACAAGATTGGAAGCCAAAGATGGAAGCTTTGGATTTGATCTTGGTGGCGTTTATGATGAAGTGAGAACGAACGAATTCATTTCTTATACCATGGGAGATGGAAGAAAAGTTGAGATTTCATTCATTCGTCAAGATAACGATACGAAGGTAATTGAATCTTTTGATGCTGAAGCTACTAATCCCGTTGAAATGCAAAAAGCAGGCTGGCAGGCGTTTCTAGACAACTTTAAAAAATATAGCGAAAACTTGAAATAAGATTAGTTTTGAATGTAAATTGAGTTGAATGTAAACCTTCCTTTTGGAAGGTTTTTTTCTTTGTATAGATCTCATCCCAGTGGGAAATTATAACAAAAAGTTTTGAATTATAAGGGAGAAACAGGACTATGGATCCGCTGATAAAAGAAATTACAAATAAATTTCTGAATAATGATGATTTCTTCCTTCAACAGGATTATTTGTTGGATAGTCCTGTTATCTTAATGGGCTTCAATACGATGATTGACTTAACAGAGTCACGAGAAGCCATTCATACATACATCGAACACGCCATTTTAACCAGTAAAACAGAGAATGAACTAATGAGCTTGTTCGGGGAAGTGAAGGAGAACGATATGAATGTTGTCGTCTCCTCTATTGTGCAGGGCAAGTTAATCATATTTTTCGGAAAATACAACAAATTTGTTGTTTCGCAGCCGATACCC
>NZ_JBFTQB010000823.1:0-2967 GCF_056398785.1 Paenibacillus sp. 01T422
GTATCTGTTCATGGAAGTGTTTCGTAAGGCGAATCTGGAGGCATATGAAGTTGCTTCCGCTCAGATCGCGGCGAACCCACGTATGCAAAGGATTGTTGAACAGCAACAGCAATTAAGAGGAGAAACTAATGAATAAAGGAATCATCCCCTATTTTATAGAATGATTGATAGGATGGGGGGATTATGTAAATGAAGTTTATTAATAGGACAAAAAGTATATTTAAAAATATTAAAAAAAAGCCGAGTAGAGCCACTCAGATAATAAAATTTTTTAGTGATAATCCTGATGAATTAACCAATATAAGTACTGACGAATTAAAAAATATCAAGAAAATCTTAGAAGTTTCACAAGATTACCATAAGAACTTGGGAATGTTAGGAATCGGTATCTCAGTTGTTTTTTCTTCTTTTACACTTTACGTCAATAATCTGTTTACTTCTGCTGAATATAGTAAACAAGCGGCCGTTGCAGTGGTCCTAATTCTAGCTGGTTATTTCTTTAATCAAATTAGTAGGGCAATTACAAAACTATCCAAATTATCAGCAATAATCAAAACAATTGATCTCATTCTTGAACGAAGAAGTGAGATTAAGAGTGTCCGTATAAGTAGGTTAGAAAAAAAGTATTTAAAGAGATGAGGTTGGAAACGATGTGCTTTCAAAAATACATGACCGGATAAAAGAACAGGCCAAGGTCAAACAGGCAGTAAAATGGATTCGCAACCCAAAGGAATTTATTGAAGATAAGCTCTATATCCGAACCAAGAATAAACAAGTCGTTCCGCTTCGCTTCAATCCCATTCAGGAAATGTATTGGGATGAGAAGACGAAGCGTGACATTATCCTTAAACCTCGTCAGTTGGGCTTCTCTACGCTCACACTGGGGAGGTTTTTTGAGTGCGTCATCAATGAGGAGAACGTCACGGCGGTTATCATCGCTCACGACTCTGACTCTACACAGAAGATGTTCCAGATGGTGCAGCTCATGTACGAGTGGCTGCCGGAGGCGAAGAAGGAGCAGTTAAACAACGGCAAGAACAAGCCGAAGTACGGCAACCGTAAGGAATTCTTCTTCGCCGGCAATAACTCACGGATCTATGTCGGTACCGCGGGTTCTGATAAGTTCGGACGCTCGCAGACGATTAATTACCTGCTGTGCTCTGAGGTAGCGTTCTGGCCTAATCCAGAGGAACTCATGACCGGGCTATTGCAGGCTGTACCTTATGACGGTGAGATCGTCATCGAGTCCACAGCGAACGGTGTTGGTAACTACTATCACCAAACGTACGAGGATGGCAAGAAGGGCAAGGTTAACTGGAAAGCTCACTTCTATGCATGGTTTCAGCATCCAGACTATCAGCTTGCGCTTGATCAGCACGAGGTCATTGAGTACGACTCGGATGAGAAGGAACTTGTCGAGAAGTACACCTTAACACCCGAGCAAATCAAATGGCGGCGCTGGAAGATCAGTGAGATGCCGCAGACGCCTGATAGATCCAAAGAAGATATGTTCCGTCAGGAGTATCCTTCGAACGATCTGGAGGCTTTCCTCATGACTGGTACGCCAGTGTTTGACGTGAAGAAGGTTATGGCTCGCATTGAATTTCTGGAAGAGCACTATAAAACGAATAAGCCAGTTCGTGGTGGCTTCACATTCGATTATCGTAATGAAAAGATCATGGACTCCAGCATTAAGTTTGTTCCCGATCCAAATGGTGTTGTGACGATCTATGAGCATCCCATTCCCAAAACGCCGTACGCGCTTGGTGGTGACACTGCAGAAGGCGGGAAGGATTACTCTGCTGGACAGTTGCTGAACAACATCACTGGCAAGCAGGCAGCCGTGTGGCATTGTCATAGCGATACGGATCTTTATGCTAAGCAGATGTACTGCTTAGGCAAGTATTACAATTACGCGCTTGAAGCGATTGAAACAAACTTCGACCTTCATCCTGTGAAGGAGCTTGAGCGTCTCGGGTACCGCAGGCAGTTCCGCCGTGAAATCATCGACGAGATCAGCGGCAAGAAGCAGCACAAATATGGCTTTCAGACTACGAGCATTACACGGCCAGTTGTTATTGCGGAGCTCGTGACAATCGTTCGGGAGCACATCCATTTAATTGTAGACTTGGGTACGCTTCGTGAAATGCTGTACTTCGTGCGTAATTCAGTCGGCAAGCCTGAGGCTCTGCAAGGCAAGCATGACGATTTGATCATGTCGCTTGCCATTGCACATAAAGCCAGAGGACAGCAGTCCATGAAGTTATTTGAGGATTATGAAGACTATGAGCATCAAGTTGCTTTTGGAAGGACGGGATATTGATGGATAAGAACCTTGATAAATGGATCAAGAACGGCGTGTTCTTTGCTCTGTTCGTGGCTCTTCTGACCTGGACGATGAACGAGAACAAGACTCGCGAGCAGAAGTACCAGGACACGATCAAGCAAGTGACAGAGGCAAATGATAAATATGCTGAGATCATTAAGATCGATCTGGCAGAGATCAAGAGCAGAGTTATCAAGCCATGAAAGGCAGGTGAACACCTTGGCAGCAAAGAAGATGCCGAAGAGTCAGGCTAACCTTCAGAAGTACTTAACCCGTATCGAAGCAGCTGAGAAGCATCGAGATAGCGGATATAAGGAGTTATGGATACGTTGCTATAAGCGGTACCGGAATTATGTGGATCAGCTGCTGGATGCAAAGAATAAGCCAATCACAGACCGTTCCAACATCTCCATACCATATTCCTTCACGCAGGTGGAGACGATCCTGCCACGCTTGGTTGAAACCTTATTCGCTGCTCGGCCTTATGTGACCGTATTCGGTCGAGAGTCTGAGGATGAATTCAATGCGGAGAACATGGAGACCTTGCTCGATTGGCAGCAGAATGAGCGTATGGATATCCAGCGGATCTTTAAAACGGGACTCAAGGAACTGTGCATCTACGGTACCGGGATTACTTACTC
>NZ_JBFTQB010000824.1:0-2961 GCF_056398785.1 Paenibacillus sp. 01T422
TCCATGAACCATTCACCAGGCTGGATCATGATTTGCTCTTGGTCTGCGAGCGCTTTGCGCAGCACATCCTTGTTCTCCTCATCGGAGAGCCATCCCTCGTGCTCCCAGGATACATGCGGCATCTCCCACATCCGGGCTAACAAGCCCTCCTGCGGACGCTGTCTGATGAGCCATTTGCCCTCATTCTCACCCGTGCCTTCGATCAAAGCCACTGCCCGCAGCTCAGGACGAGGCGGTTTGGCTTTCTTCTTGATGGGCAGGGCTTCTTCCATGCCAGCTTCACGCGCAGAGCAGTGCGCCATGACTGGACATGTCAAGCAGTGCGGCGACCGTGGTGTACATACCATTGCCCCAAGCTCCATCAGCGCTTGATTAAAGTCACTCGCCGTTCCTTCCAGAATGAGCTCGCGCGCCAGCTTCTCCATGCGGGTTCGAGTCGCCGGTTTCATGATATCTTCTTCAATGAGGAAATAACGCGACAACACGCGCATGACATTACCATCTACAGCCGGCTCCGGCTTATTGTAGGCAATGCTTAGAACCGCTCCAGACGTATAGGGACCAACACCTTTTAACGATGAAATCTCTTCCTTCGTCTGCGGTACAATGCCGCCATAACGCTCGTGAACTTCACGTACCGCAGATTGAAGATTCCTTGCACGCGAATAATAGCCTAGTCCCTCCCAAGCTTTCAGAACATTCTCTTCAGGTGCAGTCGCCAGGGCTTCTACTGTTGGGAATTGATCGATAAACCGATGGAAATAAGGAATAACCGTATCGACTCGGGTTTGCTGCAGCATGACTTCGGAAATCCATATATAATAAGGGTTTTTACTTCTTCGCCATGGTAAATCTCGTTTGTGCGTATGGTACCAATCCAGTAAATTTCTGGAAAAATAAAGCATTTGTTCTTGACTGTACATGAGCTCTCCTTCTCTATGGGGCGCGTTCCAGTTATAATGAATGAATGGACATGACTCCATTATACGAGAATTACGGAACATAAAACTAGAGGTGAAAGTATGCAAAACGAGAAGCAAGTACATAAAAGGAAATTATGGATCGATGAAGCGCGCGCTCTCCTTCCTCTGCTCTTCATCTGGGGTGCGGAATGGATATTCAGTGCGCTTATGGATATAGCGATCTATTGGCGCGATCTGGATTGGTTAAAACAAGCCGCACTCCTGACTGCTGTCGTAGCAAGCTTGGTACAGTTGTGGAGTCTGCGGAAGGATTTCCGCGCTGGCGGGGAAGGTTTGAAGGACCAAAGCGGCTGGGGCCATCCGGCTCTGCTGTTGCTGCCAGGCGTGATGTTGATTGCCGCTATCGCTTTGCTCGAGGCAATTGGCGCTATCGGGCCTTTATTCGCCCCAGTGCTGCGAGCTTTCATTCTCGCGATTGGATTTGTGCAGATTGGGCTGCTGCTAGGCAGACCTTTGATTTATTTGGGATTGTGGCTGTTCGCCCTGTCCGCTGTGATGGGCGTGTGGTATTTGGGCTACTCCGCCGTCATACTCGAGGGCATGGGCGGCATTAGCCTGATCGTAAGCGGATATATGCTGCGCGTTTGGGGGCGGCATAGCTAGGCAGCTGCGTGGAAGTGCCCGTGAGAAAGACCAGCAGAAAGTCCAGGTAAATTCGCAGGGATAAGTCATTTAGAGAAAAAGACCTGCAAAACCTACAGGTAATTTCGCAGGGATTAGTCATTTATAGAAAAAGACCTGCAAAACCTACAGGTAATTTCGCAGGGATAAGCTATTTAGAGAAAAGACCTGCAAAACCTACAGGTAATTTCGCGATATTGGGTCGGTTAAAGCTTATTGAACGAAATTAGATGTACAAAATACAGGAAATTAATCAAATTGAGACATGGATGTAGATTTTGATGTACCTTTTACATGATTCATAGAAGTGTAAGGCAAACTTTCTGCGGCAAATAGGAGGACACCCGCTATGAGACAAAACAAAGAAGCCATGCTGCGCACAGCATGGCGGAGGAGAATCGGCGCACTCTTCGTGGCGCCGATGGTRCTCGCGTTAGCCGCGTGCGGCGGGGCTTCAAGTGGCGATGCCACACCGAAGCCTCCGGCCGCCACCGCAGCAAGCGAGAGCAACCCTGCGTTCGTGAAGGCGCAGGAGCTCTTCACAACGAACAAGTGCATCAGCTGCCACGGCGTTGATCTGGCGGGCAGAGCCGGCGCCAAGACCAATTTGCAGAAGGTCGGCAGCCAAATGACCAAAGAGCAAATCACCGGCCAGATCAAGAACGGCGGCGGCGGCATGCCCGCGTACAGCAGCAAGCTGTCCGAAGAAGAAGTCGGACTGCTGAGCGACTGGCTCAGCTCCAAAAAATAGCAGCCCTAGAGCTGCTCCACAATCGCATAGGCGGCAGCCATCGATTCCGTATGCGTAATGCTGATATGAATGCGTAGGCTGCCTATTAAGCCTGCCCGCTGCAGCGCTTCATCGCGCACGTGGCATACCGGTTTGCCCAGTCCATCGGGCAGCACCTCCACGTCTTGAAAGCCAATCTGCTTGCCGATGCCGCAGCCGATTGCTTTCACAATCGCTTCCTTGGCCGCAAATCGGCCAGAAGCAAACTCCGCTAACCGCCCTCGGCGTTTTTGCGCAAGCTCTCTCTCCTGAGGTGTCAAAATCCGCTCCAGAAACCTTTCGCCCGCTGCACCTTCCAGCATCTTGCGCACTCGCGCAATTTCTACTAAATCCGTTCCGACGCCAATAATCATCGCTCGTGAGCACCACTTTTCTGCTGCGTTTTGCGTCCACTGTACACGATTCGTTCCTTACGGTCAAGGGGAGCTGTTTGCTTACCTGTTGCTTACAGAGCGCTTCCGAGTTACTTCCAAGCTACTTACAWACCACTTCTAGTTACTTCCAGGTAAGTAAGTTACCCTATTTTCAGTCCTTCTGCCAAGCAGGAACTAGGCGTATACTGTACAT
>NZ_JBFTQB010000825.1:0-4077 GCF_056398785.1 Paenibacillus sp. 01T422
GTGTTATCTCTATTATGGCAAAGCTAGAAATTGTGAAATAAAGTACCGAGAGAGGTGCGAGGAACCGTGAATTTTACTAGTCATGATGTTGTGATCATTGAAAGAGCTTTGAGAACTGCGATGAAACATGATTTGGAAGAGCACCGTTCTAGAGATTATCAGGAAGTTTTGTTGAAAATGCAAGAAAGTGCTATCCAAGCCTTTCAAGTCAACGCCCCCGTTGCGATAGCTGATCACGAAGGGATTCGGTATGATTACGATGATTCATCCGATCTCATGTAGACATACGAACGTATATTCTGTAAAATGGAAGAAACGATATTGGTAAGGAGATTCGACGTATGAATCCTTTAACAGGCAAGGTTTCTTCCATGAACGAAATGATCGATTGGCTGCGCAAGCAACAAGACATCATGTCGCAAGTTACATATTGGCACACCATACCCCCGCGTGATCCGAAGCTGGCTGATTTTCCAGTGGGATTGCACGAGGGTATTCGGGTTGCGCTTCAACATAAGCATATTAACCAGTTATATACGCATCAAGCAGAGTCATTCCGTCAGGTAACGGCTGGACATCATGTGGTCACAGTGACGCCGACGGCATCAGGCAAAACGCTCTGCTACAATCTGCCGGTTTTGCAGAAGATTTTGGAGAACGATGCTTCCCGTGCGCTTTATTTATTCCCTACGAAGGCATTGGCACAAGATCAGGTTGCCGAACTGCAGGAAATGGTAGATTTCATGGAAGTAGATATCAAAACTCATACTTATGATGGTGATACACCACCAACGGTTAGACAAGCAATCCGGAATGCGGGACATATTGTTGTGACGAATCCGGATATGCTGCATTCGGCGATACTTCCTCACCATACCAAGTGGGTGAAGCTATTTGAGAACTTGAATTACATTGTGATTGATGAGGTGCATTCCTATCGCGGTGTGTTTGGCAGTCATGTAGCCAATGTGATTCGCAGGCTGAAACGSATTTGCCGATTCTATGGCTCGAAGCCGCAATTTATTTGCGCATCAGCGACGATTGAYAATCCGAAGGAGCATGCGGAGCGACTTATTGGCGAAAGCGTAGCGCTAATCGACAATAACGGAGCGCCGGCAGGCGAGAAGCACTTTGTTTTTTACAATCCGCCAGTGGTGAACCAGCAGCTGGGGATTCGTAGAAGCTCCGTCTTGGAGACGCGCAAGCTGGCAGGCACGCTGCTGCGAAGCGGAATCCAGACGATTGTTTTTGCAAGAAGCCGCGTGCGCGTGGAGATTTTGCTGACCTATCTGCAGGAGCTCGTGACCCACGAGCTGGGCAGCAAATCGATCCGCGGCTATCGCGGCGGGTATCTCCCGCGCCAGAGCAGGCGCGTATTCATCCTGACAATTTGATCATCCTCGTGGATCATGTGAAGTGTGCTGCTTATGAGCTTCCTTTTGAAGCGAATGAGAAGTTTGGCGATGAGTCGCTGACAGACGTTCTGGAGTATTTAACAGAAGAGCAGGTGCTTCATCAGGTGAATGACCGTTGGTACTGGATGGAGCAATCATTTCCAGCACATAACATTTCCTTGCGGTCTGCGGCACAAGAAAATTTCATTATTATCGATATGACCAATGCGAATCGCGTGATTGGGGAATGTGATCGTTTCAGCGCGCCGACCCTGATTCACGAAGAGGCGATTTATATCCATGAAGGCGTCCAGTTTCAAGTAGAGAAACTGGATTATGAAGAGAAGAAAGCGTTCGTCCGTCAAGTGGACGTGGACTATTTCACGGATGCCAGCTTGGCGGTGCAGCTGAAAGTGCTGCATGTGAACCGTGAAGGGCGGAGCGGCGGATTGCTGCGCCAGCTAGGAGAGGTTACGGTGAATGCCCAGCCTACAATTTTCAAGAAAATCCGGCTAAGGACACACGAGAACATAGGCTCTGGTCCTATCCGGTTACCGGAAGAGGAGCTGCATACCAGTTCTTACTGGTTCACCTTTGACGAAGAAATGGCAGCAGGCCGTTCAGCCAATGACATGCAGTATGCACTGCTAGGTATCGCGAATGTCCTATCTCATCTTGCGCCGCTTTATTTGATGTGCGATCCGATGGATATAAGAGTTGTCCCGCAGGTTAAGGCGGTGCATAACAAGCTGCCGACGGTGTTTTTCTATGACCGGTACCCGGGCGGCGTAGGATTAAGTGACCGGCTTTATGAGGTGCATGGTCAGCTCATGGATCAAGCGCGCGACCTTATCCGTAACTGCGGCTGCATTAGTGGCTGTCCGGCCTGCGTCGGGCCGATCGAAGAAGTGGGCTTGCTAGGGAAGAAGCTCGCCCTGGAGCTGCTGGCGCAGCTGGATGGCGGTGCCCGATGAGCGGGCTCCGCGAAAGGCTTGGCCGCCTGCGGGGACCCGGGGCTGCGCAGAGCGCTCCGCCGTCCGTGCCTGCGGCAGACGACGAATGGGCACAGCTCGGCGCCCATATCGAGACGAGCCCGGCAGGCTCGTTCGTCATGCGGCGCCGGGTGTACGGCACAGACAGCGTGCACGGCAAGTATCGGCTGCGGGAGCTGGCCGATTGCGCGCAGCAGCTGGTCTGCTTTCACGACCGCGACGCTGCCGTTCGGCATGACGCGTTGCTTTTCTTTGACACCGAGACGACGGGACTCGGTGTCGGCGCGGGCAACGTGCCGTTCATGGTCGGCATCGGCTATTACACCGATGAGCTGTTTACGGTGGAACAGCTTTTGATTCGCAATCCAGCGGAAGAGCAGGCCATGCTTGTGTATTTGCAAGAGCTGCTCGACCGCTTCACTCATATAGTTTCCTACAACGGTAGGACATTCGATTGGCCTATCTTGAAGAATCGCTATGTGCTTAATCGGCTCAAGCTCGACGATTCGAAGCTTCTACAATTAGATTTGCTGTACCCTTCCAGAAGCTTATGGCGGAATACGCTGCCCTCATGCCGTTTGAGCAAGGTCGAGGAGAGCCGACTAGGTTTTGAGCGCGTGGATGATGTTCCTGGCTCCATGGCGCCTGCCCTTTATTTTCAATACTTGGCAGAGAAGAATCCATCTGTCCTGCAAGGCGTGTTCGTTCATAATGAGCATGATATTGTCACATTGGCAGCTCTGGCGATCCATTTTTCCAAGCTGCTAAGCGGGGAAATAGAACCGATAACATCATCTGCGACTACAGAGCTTGAAGGTGAATCTGTAGTCGCAGAGAACACCACACTGTACCCCGAAATTGAATTGGAAGAACTGTATCGCACAGGTCTTTGGCTAGATAAAATGGATCGTTCTTCACGTGCAGAGACGTTCTTTGAAGACTTATTTTCGAGATTAATGAATGATCCAAAACCCGCAAATTCAACGGAACATGAATCGGCTATTCTCCAACTAGCTGCCTTTTACAAGAAAAAAGGTGAGTATTCCCGTGCCGTTGATCTGTGGAAACGCTGGATTCTTATCAAGAATGCAAGCCTCGCGTTGCAATTAGAGCCTTATTTGGAGCTGGCCATGTACTATGAGCATCGGGAGAGGAATTTGGCTCAAGCAATTTTTTATGCGGAGGAGGCTTGGGCCAAGCTATGGCGCAGGCGCTCCTTGCACCGTGGCGATCGGAAGCAGAATGAGATTGAGGAAGCATTAGAGAAGCGCATCAGCCGCTTAAAAAATAAAGTAAGGAAAACCGAGAACACAGCGGTCCGTGAAGGTTCCCTCCCAAGGCATGCTGAGCCAACAAGGAAAAGCAAAACTCGCAAGATAAAGCCGACATACGCGAGCGAAGGATTGATCTAAGTCTTGCTCGCAGCCGTTTACTTTCCCTATCATTTGGATATACAAGGTAGAAAAAGGCAAGGAGAATTTGTCATGCCCGAGCTTCCTGAGATGGAGACATATCGCCAGCAGTTAACRAGACTCGTCCAAAACTCGCCAATTACAGGGGCGGAAGTTACGCGTCCCAAATCTTTGAATGTGGATCCCGAGCGCTTCATCCAGAAGCTGACCGGCAATCGAATTGTACAAATTGAGCGCAGAGCGAAGCATTTACTTTTTCTTTTAGGTTCCGGTGAAGTC
>NZ_JBFTQB010000826.1:0-2945 GCF_056398785.1 Paenibacillus sp. 01T422
ATGCTTCCCTGTCCAAGCTGTCCAAGTGGAAACGTTTCACGGAAGTACTTGTTGAAGAAGGCCACCAGATTCATAAGCAATTACTGCGAGCTGAAATTGTCTCGAATGCACCTGAGACGCTGCCCTATCAGCTGTTTGGAGAACGATGTTTCTACATCGAACGCCTTTATCACTTAAATGATAGACCTTATATTCACTATTCCCACTATCTCTCATTGCAAATGGCCACCATCGAACTCACGGACTTGAACGAACAATCCCTGTATGAGCTCCTTGAAGATCACGGCATTGCCTTGGAGAAATATCGGGATGAATTTGCTGCTGTCACCGCTTCTTCCCATGTGGAGGACATGCTGCAGGTGAAAGCAGGCACGCCCTTACTGAACAGATTGCGATATTCCTATGATGAACAAGGCACTCTGATCGAATTCAGCGCTGGGCATTACAGCACCGAGATGCACAATTATGTAGTGAATTACGATACCTAGGAATACTGGCTGTAGCTTGTTTCCTTTTCTCGTCGACACCTTGATAACGCTTACTAACTTCTTGAGAAGAGGGATCCTACAATGAATATGTATCTATTGATAGTTACCTTGCTTGCTATTGTCATTGTTATTCTTGGCGTAGCCTGGTGGAAATGGCATGCCTTTATTGCTTTAACCGTTGCTAGCTTGTTCCTCGCGCTTATGGCGGGGCTTTCTATGGATAAAATCGTTGGCGCTTATGAAACCGGCGTCGGCGCTGTTCTAGGTCATTTGGTCGGTATTTTGGCCTTAGGTACAATTTTAGGTAAAATGATGTCGGATTCCGGGGCAGGCACCCAAGTCGCCAATTTCTTTATCCGCGTTTTTGGTGAAAAACGTTTGCCATGGGCCATGCTGCTATCCGGTTTCATTATCGGGATTCCCGTATTTTTTGACGTCGGGATTGTTATGCTGCTGCCGCTTGTGATCTCCATACACAAATCAACGAAACAAAATATATTGCTCATCGGTTTACCGGTCATTGCTGGATTGTCCATCGTTCATGGTCTGGTGCCACCTCATCCTGGTGCTATGACAGCTATCGGCATCTACAAAGCAGATATTGGCAAAGTGTTGATCTACTCCCTAATCATTGCGATTCCAGCTGCGATCATTGCAGGACCTTTGTTTGCCAAATGGATAAACAAACGTGTTATTCCTGAGAAAGAACCTGAACTTCTTGACTCAACCACTGAGCCTGAGAAATTACCAGGCGCCGGCATTTCCTTTTTCATTATTTTGTTGCCAGTTTTATTGATGGTTTTGTCCGTCATTGCGCCTTACCTGCCAGTTCCAAGCGGATTCATGAAATTCCTTGTTTTTATCGGAAATTCCGTGATCGCGCTGCTCATTTCTTGTTTCGCTGCCTTCTACTTCCTAGGCATTCGCCAAGGTATGAGTAAAAATTATATCAGCAAGCTGTCGCATGATTGCCTTCTGCCTGTTGCTTCGATTATTTTAATTATCGGTGCCGGCGGCGGATTCAAACAAATCCTTATCGCTAGCGGCGTAGGCACCTCTATTGCCCAAATGGCCGAGAATATTTCGCTCTCTCCCATCGTGCTGGCGTTCATGGTTGCTGGATTAATTCGTGTCGCAACAGGTTCGGCGACGGTCGCTTTAACGACAGCCGCTGGTATCGTCTCTCCTATTGTTGAGCATATGTCTGGCGTTAATTTGGAGCTGCTTGTTATTGCCACAGGCGCAGGTTCGCTCATGCTTTCCCACGTCAATGACGCAGGTTTCTGGATGGTGAAGGAATACCTCGGATTAACTGTCAAAGAAACGTTCAAAACGTGGACGGTGCTAGAAACACTCCTTTCCTTCATTGCCTTCGGAACCGTGCTGATCATCGATATATTCGTTTAAATAAAAAGCCCGTGCACTTCCACATTGGTCGTGTACAGGCCTTTTTTATAGCAAAAAAGACAGCCCACAGGGGACTGTCTCTGTTGTTTGTGCTATGACACTCTATTTATAAGTGGGGACTCCCAATTTCTTATAATTTGGTGACGTTAGCTGCTTGAGGACCACGGTTGCCTTGAGTAATATCGAACTCAACGGATTGGCCTTCTTCTAATGTTTTGAATCCTTCGCCCTGAATTGCGGAGAAGTGAACGAATACATCGTCGCCTCCATCAACAGAAATGAAACCGTAGCCTTTTTCTGCGTTAAACCATTTAACTGTACCTTTCAAATGAACAACCTCCTAAAAATATCGCCATCTATGACGAATAAGGAAATTATACCATCTCAATTGGGATAAATCAACGCAAAAAAAGCGCTGGACATGCCAAAATTTGTTGATGTACCAACGTTTTTCACTATGCGGAACCCATCTTAATTATGCTTAAAAATTGATGAGAATTTGGTAAAAACGGGAGGCTTGCTTCTCTTTTTTTAACCAAATGCCCCTCATTTGTTAGTTCATTTATTAAATCAGGCAGTCTGCCATATTCATCTGTTCGAAAACTGAGCAGCGGATAAATTCTTACTTCACCGCCTGGCTTTGCAACACGAAGCAGCTCTCGCACCGCCTTCAGATGAAAGGCATAATCGAACTGCTCTTCATACAGAAAAAGAAAGTGACTGCATAGCACAAGATCATAGCATTCTTGTTCAAACGGCAGAACCGGAAGACAAGCCACATGATACCTTGCGACGCCATCACGGCTTGAGAAGTCCTCTACAAACCTTTCTAGGCCCTTTATGCGTCCTGCCGTATGATTTTGAACCGAACCATAGAACGTCCAGTCATAGACGTCCTGGARCTTCTCCATCTTGGCCGCGACAAGCTCGATTTCTTGTCTGCCATGCTTGGCGATCTCTTCAGATGATTGCTCATACATTGGGTCAACCGCCTCTGAGAGTATACCAAGCTGCCTTGCTTCTGCCGTGAATGAAGATGCACCGCCTGCA
>NZ_JBFTQB010000827.1:0-2938 GCF_056398785.1 Paenibacillus sp. 01T422
GAATAATGCCGATAATGGTTACTTCAATTAACCGCGTATAGACCGGATAGATGGGATACTGGGTGTGGCTGGCTGCCCAAATCACACTTGGAATAAGAATCGCAATAAAATTATTGCGGAAAAGCTTTTTAAATAATAGGATGCCCAGCAAACGGTAAGTGGCTTCTTCCGATATCGCCGCAACCCATGCCATCAAAGGAAAGAGGCGCGGTTCTACCATATTGAGGACGGAATCCGTTGGATCATTGACAGCCCAAACATCAAATTTGACATCCCCTGTATAGAAGAGGACCTGCTGAATGCCAAGAATGAAAAGTGCTAGTAAATAGCCACGTCCCATGCCATAAAATACCTCTGTGCCATAATGGTGCTCCTTCCAAGTTGGCCACTTGGGCTGCCCAATTGAATTCCACAGGCCGTTGCCGGCTACAAGAGAAAAGTATAGGGAAACGGCGAGTCCAACCGCCAGCACGTTCATGAAGATGATGGTTGCCCATGTGGCGAACTCCGTGCTAGGGCCCCCACTGTTTATCAATCGGAAAGCAGGGTACATATTAAAGTTATTGGCGATATAGATAGCTAAGAAAATAGCAGTCAGCAGAAGTCCGCTGCGAAATCTCATTTGTTTCCGATAAATGATGATAAGAACGATGGCGGCAATGGTCATGAGGATCGAGAAGCCCATAGAAATCCAGGTCATCACGGAAGCGGAATGATCCTGAGCTTTAAGCCAGTCCAGATGCGAAGGTGGCAAGCTGAAAAGAACCGTGAAGCCGACCAAACTCTTCTCATCGAATTGCGTGCGAACTTGTAATTTCGCTTCTCCCATAGGCTGGGATTGTTTTTCATAGTATAGAACCAAGCCGGAGTTTTTCTGTGCTGTTTCTTCCTCTTTGTCAATCGCCTTCATATCATCTGGATCCAGGCCGCGGGCCCGCATTTCCTGCTTGGCCATAATGTCAGCCTTCTGTTTGCTGATAAGCGCACTGTCGCCTTCAGCGCGATAGACCTCACGCCATCCGATTACGGCGCCGTCCGTGTAGTTGATTTCAACTTCAAACTCACGGCTCTTCTTGGAATCACTCACGTTTACTTGATAATAGTCTAACGGATAGCCTTTGCCGAATGCCGCGTCATAGCTTTCGGATAAATGCTCCTTTTGCAAATAGCCGCTGCGTTCTTTTTTGGACTGGTACGCTACAAAAGTGTTGGCCCCTTTGATAGCATAACGCTCGTTGATAAAGGTAGAGGCATGTTCTGCGGCTTGCTGTTTGGTGATGGAAGGGTTCTCGCCCGCCGGCGCTTCTTCCGTTTGTAAGCCATACAAAGCGGTTATGCCCACATAAAGGGCTATGCCTATACAGGCTAGGAGGAGGAGAAATCGGTTTAATTTCGGCCTTGGCATCATTAAGTTCCCTTCTGAATTCACGAGTATGAAACCTTCATTTCCACGTTACCATGAGTTTTAAAAGAATGCGAATTTTAGGTGGAAATAGAACCCAAACAGTTATATAATACCTATATTTGCATGTAAGCCGAATGACTTCAGTTGAGCAGGGAACGCTACAACTGACAGTAATTGGACATACCATTTCTATCGTTTCTTTCGTATCGTAGACCAGGAGGCTGTATGAGCAAAAAGTTAAGTATTTGGCAGATGACACCACCCCAAATTCTTGTCCTAGGGTTTGCCGTCATCATCTTTATAGGAGCAGGACTCCTCACACTGCCGATTGCATCAGCGACCGGCCAATCCATACCGTTTATTGATGCGCTTTTTACTTCGACATCCGCGACCTGTGTGACAGGACTTGTTGTAGTAGATACGGGAAGCACGTATACCATGTTCGGTCAGATCGTAATTGTCTCCTTAATTCAGATTGGCGGACTTGGGTTTATGACGATGGCCACACTGCTTGCCTTTGTTTTTCGTAAAAAAATTACGCTCAAGGAACGGTTGGTGCTTCAAGAGGCTTTTAATCAAGGGAGCATGGAAGGCATTGTCCGTTTGATTCGGAAAGTGATTATTTACTCCTTATCCATTGAAGCGATTGCGGCTGTTATTTTCACGATCCGTTGGAGCTTTGACCTCGGTTTTTCTAAAGCGCTGTACTTCGGCATTTGGCATGCAATCTCCATGTTTAATAATGCAGGGTTTGATTTATTTGGGACTGTTGATGCTCCTTTCGTTTCCTTTACTGGGTATGCGGATGATTTTGTTGTCAACTTTGTTGCGATGGCCCTTATTATTCTAGGTGGATTAGGCTTTATAGTGATATCTGATGCAATGGATTTTCGCAAAACTAGGAAGATTTCTTTGCACTCCAAGGTTGTACTAAGTATGACCGGCTTTCTTATCGTAGCAGGAGCTCTTATCATTTTTATATTCGAATATACGAATAACAGAACTTTAGGTTCACTTGATTTAGGTGGCAAAATATTAGCTTCCTTCTTTCAATCCGTTGCGCCGAGGACGGCAGGACCGAATACGGTGGATATTGGCGCACTTCGTCAGGCATCGCAATTTTTCATGGTCATTCTCATGTTTATCGGAGCTTCTCCGGGTTCAACGGGTGGCGGTATCAAAACTACGACATTTACGATCTTGATTGCTGCTATTGTCACCATGATCCGGGGGAAAGAAGACATCGTCATTTTCCGCTATCGTCTGGCTAAGGACCGTATTCTTAAAGCAATTACCTTAACGATGATTGCCTTATTTTTAGTCATCATTGTTACCATGCTGTTATCGACCACGGAAGATTCGCAGCTGCTCAAAATCTTGTTTGAAGTCACTTCCGCGTTCGCGACGGTAGGATTATCGATGGGACTAACGCCAGATTTAACGCTTTTCGGTAAAATTCTCATCAGCTTGACGATGTTTGCCGGGCGTCTCGGTCCGATCACGCTGGCTTATGCGCTTCAGCCGAAACAAGAG
>NZ_JBFTQB010000828.1:0-2937 GCF_056398785.1 Paenibacillus sp. 01T422
TTGCAAGAGGCAGCAAATCGATCTGATTTGGCCGATAACATTCGTAATAATTTTAGTAATAATGCTAATGACTTTTTAAAAAGCAAGGAAACAAATTTGAAGGAAATAAAGGTCCCTGACGAGGAGTATTATATTATTGGCGACGATTGGTTTCGTAGTGCGGACAGCAGACATTTTGGAACAATCCCAAAAGATAATATACTGGGGAAGGTTCTTGGTGTGGTGAAGAAATGAAGACGGACATTCTTCGTGAAGTTATCCGGAGCAGGCATCGCAACTTTTCTTTTCTTCTTATTCATGTTCATGAACACAGGCTTTGTTTGGTACTGCGTGAGGTTCTGCTTTCTTTTGAAGGCTTTCACAGCAAGCCAACATTTACTGGTCTTTCGTGGGTTCAATTCCATTTAGAAACGGACACGAAAAACGAATAGGGATGGGAGCAAACTAGCGCTTATGGGACTAATTTTGTTAATCAAATGAAGCACAATAACCAGGGAGCAGCTCGACACATGGAAGCTGCTCCCGGTGACAACTTACATTTTGTGAGGTAATGTAATGGCGAATTTTTTATACCATTATTTTGATGAATCGACAGGTCCTTTTCAAAATTTATCAGCATTAGAACCTAATGAAGCGGAGCGAATACTCAATGATATTCGAGTACAGAAGAAAGGATTCGCGAGCAAAAGATCCACAGACTACTTAACAGTTCGACAAAGTCTTGAAGCAAAGGCAAGAGAACTGTTTATGATAAAGGGCGGAAAACCTATTCGAAACTAATCCCCATTACATGACTGTTGGTGAATGTCCGTGGCTCTTGGAGTGGTTTGATAATGGTAAGGAACTTTGTATACCAATCAAGGAATTCAATCCGTATACCATCAGCTTTACTTATGGAGATTTGTTTCCAACGATGAGATACCAAGACGGAAAGAAATATCGAGGTCAAATTTATACATTTAATGAAATTAATGAAGTTATAAATGAATTTGGATTACCTCAGGAATGGAACCCCCGTGGGGAAAATGGACCAGAGAGGTACATCGAAGTACAAGTTTGGGATGATAAGCCTTTGACCCGATGGATGCTAAACTAACGGATACGTTCAAAATAAGGGAGCAGATTATCGCGGCTGGCTACTGCTCCCTGTTTTCATTTAAGTAAAGGGCAGTAGGGCGTGGAAATTAGAATCATAAAAATTACTCATATTATGGTAGTGTTAACTTAGGCCAATGACACGTATAACCGAGGTGTGCGAAATGGATAATTGGGTTTCTTTATCAAGTGAACTAAATCGGTTAGTATGGGATAAACTTTATGAACACTTCAATTTTAAACCCAGTGTTCATAGTGGTGATTGGCCTTCATTTAGTTTACCATCTCTTACACTGCATACCACTTCTGAAGATGAAATTACTAGAAGAATTAAAGGTGATATTGAAAAATGCATTCAATAACGTGGAGTTATTATAATATACAGTGCAGTTTTTTTTATTTCAAAAATCCGCATGAAACCTAAATATATGCCCGATCCGAATCTACCAAACTAGCATTTAATATACTATTCCCCCTGAAAGGAGATAGATACTAAATGATTAGTAAAAAAGCGATGGCAGTCATTAAAAGAGCACAACTCAAAACAGGCAAAAAGTACACTGCCGCACGTATGGTTAACTATTCCATCAAAAACGCAATCAAAAAAACCGATTTAGGTGATGGATTCGGAAGGTTCGTAATTTCAACTACAACCATAGCACCAAACACTTATCGCAGAATTGGAGTCTCCGGAAACGACTACAACATCATTAGTGGATCTTGGGTTTTTAGTGACAACCAACAAGGCTACATGCTCGACAGTTACTCCGATGCCGAAGATCACTGGTTCTTTACAGCGTGGAACCCAACTAACTCCACTCGTTCTGTAACAGTTACTGTTATTGCCAAACTTAAACCATAAATTACCCAAGCCCATGTGCCCACCCGTGGCGCATTTTCTTTGTGAATTTTCATGCTAACCCGTGCGATTCAATAATCTACAGGTGAAACAAAAAGAAGATCCCGTATCTCTTTTTAGATACGGGATCTTCTGATGTAATGTATTCAAACCAACAGAAATATCTTTAGCACGGACTGATTTTCTATTTTGAGAAAGAAGAGAGGATGGACGGGCAAGATAGATTTAATTGAGGTTTGGGTAAGCCCTTCCGCGATAGCAGGAATCCTTATTAAAACTGGAAGTTTTAATGACTAACATTCTTTAACTAAAGGAAACGTTAGCAAAGCAGTAAACCCTTGTAGAGGTGAAACTTATGACCGAATTTCCATTGAGTGTGCGATGTAATACACAAGTGAAAGTTTCAAAGGATCAATATGAAGTATTCGAACGAATGCATTGGTTGTGCTTCCATTTGGAGTTTGAGCATGGAGAATATGATCCTGACGAGCCTTGTGAAGATCCAAGCTGTCCTTGGAATAGGATACCTGGTGCTGCACGGGTAATGTGGGATGATGTGCTGGAGTAAGGCGCCGCGATGAAGACCCCTGCTTGGTGGGGTAAACCGTTCAACTAACGTAAGAACTTTACTGTACTTAATAAAATTTTTGAAAGGGAAGAGATGTTATGGAGTTATACTCAATTCAACAACTTATTACTAGAAGATATCCAAACTGGAATGTATTTGAAATACAAATTACTGAAAATGAAGGTGTAGGAATAACTAAAAGACGAGAAGTTGATCTCATTGATTTTTCAGGGCATGATGAGGCATTTAATACGTTGGAAGAAACCCTAGAATATCTGGATAATAATATTAGTTAGCTATAATTTATGGTGTTGGAGAATAACAAAAAATAGGAGAAAGACCCGATGAAATTATTTGATTATATTAAGAATTTTAAATCTCTATTAAATGGCTCTTACATCAGTCTCGCTGATGA
>NZ_JBFTQB010000829.1:0-2925 GCF_056398785.1 Paenibacillus sp. 01T422
TGATTCGTTGGCAGATAAAATGACCCTGCTAGAAGTGTAAAGCTTGTTGCCATAGCCAGAAATTTCCTAGCTTTCCGGTTACCCATTCCAGAAAACCTCCCATTTTTGTTTTCAAAGCCATCCTAATCTTAAGACTCAAGCAGCCTCCTTTCGAAGCACACCTGTAAGCGCTTCCCCATACATATCTTACTGAAAGAGACTGGCATTAACTATGCGGTAAATCTATCTTTTCTTCCGATAAAATAATCACATTTCCATTCCAGCATCATCCAGGAATACAAAAAGGGAGGTAGAAAACCGCCTCTCCCCTCACTTTGTGCCCTTAATGAAAAATCCATCTGGCTATCATGACTAGATCGTCGATATCCACCTTGCCGCTATGATTAAGATCAGCTCGCTCATATTTCGCCCAATCGTCATCGGTTGACTCTCTGCCGTAAGCCGCCGCAACTATAGCCAGATCACCCACAGATATTTTGTTATCGCCGTTTAAATCAACCGTTGGAGAGTCATTTGCCTGCGTAGTGGCGGTTATACTTGGACCATTCGTACTCCAAAACCCAGCTGAGTTACCCGCTTCCACCTTAAAGGTATACGTTGTATTCGGCTTCAAAGCCGTAATCGCGTACTGATAGACATTCCCCGTCACGGTGCCTAGAGCTTGCCCATCCTGATAGACCTTGTAGCCGGCAACACCAGCTGGATCGGTCGCTGCCGACCATGTTAGCATCATCCCTGTGCTCGTCACACTGGATACGTCAAGCCGCTTATCCACCGACCACTCTGGAGGCATCGGTATGTCTGGCGAACTATTCAAGATAGCTTTGGCGATGATGGCCAAATCTACAATATCAATCCTGCCATCAGGGTGGATATCCGCTTTCACATGGTTAGCCCAGTCGGAGTCACTCGATGTTTTACCATAGGAAGCTGCCGCAATCGCCAGATCACCGATCGTAAATTTGTTGTCTCCATTCAAATCCCCAGGCTGGGAGTTCTGAATGGAAATCGTATGTGTCGCTCCGCTTACATTGATTTCCACGCCATCGCCATTTGAAACGACCGTATTGCTTATAGATACATTGGTTATGGCAGCACTATTAAGAGGTTTAGAGCTCCAATGTAGCGTCAACAATTCGCTATCTTCGCGTACGGCATACTTCGCTCCATGACTTACCGCAATGATCCGGACACGTCCTGGCGTGTCCGACAAACCGGCTATAGAGAAATTATCCCTTAATGAGTCCACACCATTAAAAATCAACTGCTCAGCATCATAAATGACGGTGATATCCTGAGCGTAGACATCTTGTGTAACCCCTTTCAGTCCATAGGTCAAATTAAAAGCTTGACCAGTCTGCACCTTGTCCTCACCGGACAAGGTGGCATGGATGGCTTCCTCGGCTTTGGCAAGTGAGCAATCAGCAAACCAGCTAGCCGATATAAGAATGAGGAGCGCATATACAAGGTATGTCCTATACCTTTTCCTTTTTCTCATTGACTACTATCCTCTCGGGCTTTATGTAGGGACGAATCGCTGCCTGTCATTTTTGATAATCAAGTAAAGATAGAATTAGTGTGACGGCCTCTGCCCTTGTCGCATTGTCATTCGGCATGAAAAGGTTCTCTCCCTTGCCTTGGATCAGACCAGCTTCTGCAGCAGCTGCTACGAAAGAGTAAGCCCATTCAGGAATTTGGTCTTTATCGGCAAAAGTAGATAATTGATTCTCGTCTGCCTGGACTCCTGAAGCCCGCACGATCATCGTGGTGATTTCGGCTCGGGATATCATTTTGCCTGAACGGAACGTGTTGTCCTCATACCCTGATACAATGCCAGCGTTTACTGCTGACGAGATGCTTGATTTTGCCCATTCCGGTATAGATGACTGATCTGCAAAAGTAAGTTCTGCCTTGTCTTTCAACGGCAAATGAATCGCACGAGCCAGCATTGTCGCAAACTCCGCACGTGTTACAAGTCCCTGTGGCCTGAAAGTGCCATCCTCATACCCGTTGACAAAGCCCAGTTTCGCTGCTCTTTCAATCGCCTCTTTCGCCCAGTGCCCTGCAATATCACGAAACATAGCCGCATTGTCGTTTCTGATATCCATTGCGATTTGCGCGCCCGCATTTTGTTTAGTGGAAACCATTTTGCTGGTAACTAGCTTCACATCCGTAAGCTCTACCGCTGCTTGGCCTTTGCCAATGGGTTCAAAAGTAAGCGTACATAGGGGAACCTTCCCGCTTTCACCGGCAGCATTGCCAATTTTGGTGCTCGCAAATTGAATCTGATTGTCTTTCACGATCGCAGGTATGGAGAAACCGTTTAGGGCACTTTTCGCTTCCTTGAATCGCAATTGGTTGGTGTCGTAAACAAAGTTCACTTCATACGCGTAAATATCCTGAAGATTATCCCCTGTCACCGTAACGTTAATTTCTTTGTCTTTTCCTACTTCAGGTTTATCGTTACTGATTGTTAGCGTGTAAGTGAAGGAGTCTGCAGCCCAATTGGACATGGGAACCAGAAACATACAGATCATAAGTGTCAGCTGGATATAAAGAAGTTTACGTTTCATGCAAATCTTTCCTTTCTGAGCGTTCTTTTATCCTTTAATAGAACCTGCGAGCAGACCTCGAATAAAATATTTGCTCAAGAAAATATAAACAAGCAGCGTAGGTAAAGCGGCCAGAATCGCTCCAGCCATCTGTACGTTCCACTGTACAATTTGACTGCCTGACAGGTTTTGCAGAGCTACCATGATCGGTTGCTGCTTCTGCGTTGTCAGTGTAACGGCAAACAGAAATTCGTTCCATACACTAGTGAATTGCCATATGCCAACGACAACAAATCCTGTTAATGAAAGAGGGATCATGATATACCGATAAATTCCGAAGAACCCATTGCCATCGATTTTGGCTGACTCCAGC
>NZ_JBFTQB010000830.1:0-2922 GCF_056398785.1 Paenibacillus sp. 01T422
AACCTTGGCTGTACCTGATGTTGGGCTTAACAGCGTGGCTAGGATGGACATCGTCGTGGATTTCCCCGCTCCATTCGGTCCAACAAAACCAAAAACCGTTCCTTTATCAATCTCCATGGTCAGGGCATCAAGTGCTGTAAAATTACCGTATTTTTTCGTCAATTCCGTAATGGAAATCATTGTTGCACAGCCCCTTCCAGAGAAACGGCAGGGAATCGGAACATGATGTTATTTTGAATCGTCGTTATTTTCATGCGTATCGATTTTCCCTCGATGATATAAGGCTGCAGTTTTTCTCCCTCCCAGGATTGGTACGATTTCAAGGTGACTTCTTCCCATGCTTTGGTCTGCGAATTCCATAACTCTGTCTTAACATCCGGATTAGGGTCCCCCGTCATTTCCATCGTTTGATAGTTGGCTCCTTCTAATGTCGGAAGTTGATAATCGAGTGTCACATCACCACTTCCCATTTGCATGAAAGGGCCGTTTTCGAATTGAATTGCGCTCATTTTCAAATGATTATCGATTAACGCAGGCACAATTGCCGCACTTGGAATAACGATTTTACCCTCTGATGTCACATAATTGAGTCTCATGTCTTGCGTTATTAGTGTTAGCTGCTGCGTTGGAATGCTGCCTCCCGTAGCCAATGGGATGGAAGTCTGATCTTTCATCCATCCAACAATCATTGGCGTTATCCCTCCTGAGAACTTCCCATTACGATTCAAATAGCTGCTGAACAATGAGCGCTGATGCAAACCAGCATCGATGCCACTGATTGTCGGATATGGAAAAGCAAACTGTGCAATATCAGGCCCATTCGCCACCCCTATGCCATTCGCCGTATCGAAGTCCGCTGAAGCTCCTACTGGAATTGCGCCAATTTTGACATATAACTGGTTAATAAGGACAGCAACATCGGTTAAATCCTTGGTCGTGTTATTCGTAACCTGACCTTTTGCACCTTTGACGGTTAAATCCGAAATACGATAGTCAAGCTTTCCAAGCGGGACTAATTGTTCTTCCTCAACGGATACCTTTGAGATGGACGAGTAAGGAATATCCTGCAGCCGCACGATGGCCGCTTCAGGTTCTTGCTTGATGAGAAGTTCATTTTGCTCATGGAGCTGCTGAGATGAGTAGACTTCGGATTGCAGAAGCGGAGAAATCGCCGACTTTCCGGCAAATTTCAGTTCTAAATCCCCGCCTTTAGGGAGAAAGACAGAGACAGCAGATTGTTTGATGCCTGATCCTGTGCCGTTCAATGTAACGGTAGACAACGATTGAGCCATCATACTCCCTCGATTCGTCGCACCAAATTGAAATACACCAATGCTGGTCACAATCGCAGCTATTGGAATCACGAACCAAGCCCACTCTCTGCGATCTAGCCGTGTCAAAACCATATAAAGCAATGGCCCTACGACAATGGCATATAGCAACAAGACAAGTGCTAACATCGGAAGCTTAGGCGGTTGCAAGGACGGGAAATATTCCAAAGCGTTGACCAATCCCCCATATGGATCATTGCTATATCTCATTTGATTCATATTATAAGCATTCGCTGAAGCAATCGGCCCGGAAAGTATTTGCTCCCATAATCGCTGATTTCCATTCCAGGACGCAAGTGGATTCAGGGATAAATCGTAGGCCGCATAGGTAACGAAGCCGCTTCCGTAAGCAGTACGGGCGAACACAGGCACATTCCCCAAGGACAGAATAGACTCCGCTCCGTTAGCCAGCTTGGCTTGTGATAGCGTGAATGGCTGAGGCAAAATCAGCTCCTTCCCACCGGCTTTCTCTATCACGGGAAGCTCATTAACCGCCGTAGTTCCTTCATATGTAACGGGAGCTTCTTTCGCAAAAGGTGCTGCCGATTTCGGATAACC
Organism: Paenibacillus sp. 01T422; assembly: GCF_056398785.1. Lineage (NCBI taxonomy): Bacteria > Bacillati > Bacillota > Bacilli > Caryophanales > Paenibacillaceae > Paenibacillus > Paenibacillus sp. 01T422. Next base: position 1,890 of record NZ_JBFTQB010000830.1, read on the forward strand.
CGCACCGCCTGAGAGGAGCAGTGTACCTCCTCTTTGTGTCCACAGCTGAATAGCTTGTACTTGCTGCGCCGTTAATGTATCCGCTGCGAAGTCATTGATCGCTAGAATGTCTAGACTATCTAGCCCCAATGAATCCTTCGGAATTTCTTCCTGCTTAAGATGCAGAACATTCAATTTGCTGCCAGATTGATTAAGCAGTGTTAAGAAGTTAAGCGTATCTACATCTCTAGCCAAAACGCCTACCTGTAGCGTTTCCTTCGGTAAAATGAACGCTTCCAAATATGTTTTGCCGTCCAACGGTATCTTCTTACCGTTTTTTTGTGATTTTTCATAAAAAGCGATTGTATTATTGCTTTTCGAATAAGGATACCCAGGCAGCAGCATCGTAACGACTTTCGTGCTGCCTTTTGGAAGCTCCACATGCTGCACATAATTAAAATCCTTGCTTCGATTTGGATTAGCTACCTGTACGACTAAATCACCCGCCAAGTCAGCCCCCTGATTACGAAGCGTCATGGTAGCAAATTGCCATTTGCCTTGTTTCACATTGGAAGCACCAAATCCAATTTCTGTTTCAATTTCAACCATTGCTGTGTCCGCTGCTGCGATTGCTCGCAAGAATGGTGCGCAGCCCTGCAACCATATTGCAAGAAAGATACTACTGATAATAAAGTAAAGTCGAAATCTGGGTTTGTTAAGGAAACTAGGTCTCACTCGCGTAACTCCCTTCTTCTCATGCCTATCTCATAACTAGACGACAAAATTGGAAAAAAGTTTCAATTCTCTGCCTAATAAAAATAAACCGCTTCGCTGTGTAAGACCAGCTTGGCGGTTTTCCCTATTCCCTATTCGTTTCTTGTTTTTAATTGCAATACTCTCAGCCACTTCACGGAGACACCAATTACGATGACCAGTGCAGATGCTACAATCGGGATCCAGACATGTAGAAACTCGTAATCGTGCAGGAACCAATCGATCATTTTCTCATCTTTTACAAACATTTCACCTGCTGTATAGCCGAGGATACCTGCCC